>CANLAC010000017.1 GCA_947488645.1 Actinomycetota bacterium
TGAAGTACCCACGTGTTTCTGGAACTAGCGTTCAACGTGACTTTGTTGAGTTCCCATCACAGGTAAATGAGATGTGGATCTTGTGGCCAGAGGTAGTTGAAAACTATGCGCGCCACCATGAAACAGGCGAAAAGTTGCCACAAGAGTGGATAGACAGTCTCAATGCTGCAAGTACTTTCAATGAAGGCCATGCAACTACTAGTTACTTGGCAGCGGCTATCTTGGATCTTGCCTGGCATGAACTAAACACTGAACAAGCAGCCAAAATTACTGATGTGGAAAGCTTTGAAGCACAAGCAATTAAGGATTATGGCCTTGATTTCGCACCAGTTCCAACTCGTTACCGTTCTACTTACTTCAGCCACATCTTTGCTGGTGGTTATTCATCTGGTTACTACGGCTATATCTGGTCTGAAGTATTAGATGCTGACACCGTTGATTGGTTTAAGGAAAACGGCGGATTACAGCGCAAAAATGGCGAACACTTCAAGAACACTCTTCTTGGACGCGGTGGATCTATTGATTCAATGCAGATGTTCCGCAATTTCCGTGGCCGTGATTCAAAGATCGAGCCGCTGTTGAAGCGTCGCGGTCTTCTCTAATTATTTAATGTCAGGTTTAATACAACTGGCTTAGCCAGCAGAACCTGAACCCGATGGTCCGGCCTTGCGCTGAACCTGAGGAGCACCGCCACTGCGTTGTCCGCCGCGGATCTTTGATCCTGATTCAGCATGGGCTTGTGTACCTGGTGCGCCTGGCTTGTTCTTCTTTGCTTCAAGGGCAGCAAGCATTCTTGCCTTCATGTCATCATTTTTATCGGCCATGAGTGGAGTCTACCGCCTTACCTACTAAGAGCTTGACTCTTTATATTCGCGTAAACGTTCTAGAACTTCTGATTCGCGATAACGACGATGTCCGCCTAATGTGCGAATTGCTGTGAGCTTTCCAGCCTTTGCCCAGCGTGTAACAGTCTTTGGGTTTACATGAAATCGTTGTGCAACCTCCTTGGGGGTCAAGAGAACTTCTGCATCGGGGATGCGGTTACTCATGATGACTCCTTTAGATCTAACTATGTCCGATTTAGCCTGTATTGGGATGAAGTATGACCAGTATTTAAGCGTGAGGCAATACCCCCACAGTGAACATTAGGAGGCTTGTTCGAAGGCCTGAACTAAGCGCCAACGAGACATTAAGCGCTGATATCCAACACCCGCAGCCATTCCATCGGCTGTTGCAAGGCCTGCAACTGAACTTGTTACATCTTCAATAGATGTGTCGGCATCTAGACCATCTTCACCTGAATCACGTAATGCTTTATCCATGTAATTAGCTAAGCCGCCGTAATCAAGTTCAACTAATGATTCTGGATGGAACATTTCTAACCATGTCAAGAGATTTTCAAGTTCTTGTTCCACTGGACCATCACCAAAAGCACCGAGGACTGCGTCATGTGCGTTATCGCACCGTTGCTTTGCATTGGCAATAGTGGTGAGAGAAAGACAATATTTGCCATACTGGTTTTCTCCGCGTGTGCGTTCATCAGGTGAAAATAAAATAAACCAACGAGGCGGAATAATCCAGGTTTCATTTAAGATATGTGGAACTTTATCATCGAGTAAGTCCACACCTGCTGTAATAACTTCTTCCATCGCAGATGAAACAAAGTATGGAACTACTGTGCTTGGTAAAGATTCTTTGAAATTATCTAACGCCGCCCAACAACGTGTTGCAGTTGCCCATGGTGACAAGTATCGGATTCCATCACGATCTAAAACATGAACACCATCAGGACGACCTGCAGGTGGTTCAGGTTGAACAACACGATGGAGCGCTAGCTCTTCTTCGCGATTAAAACTTGTTGCGTCACTTTCTAAATTTTGCCAACGCAAACGATCAGCTGGATCAAATGCAGAAAGTGGTTCGTAGATACGAAGTGAGGCTACGTACGGTGTTGCTCTCACGCACGTGGAATGTAATTGCCCTCAGCGTAAGGATCATCGTCATCCTTGCGTGAAGTGTTATCAACTTCGCCGTGAAGTTCTTTGGTAAGACGATCAAGATCCATATCTTGCGCGTTATATTTCAAATCACGTGCAACTTTGGTTTGCTTTGCTTTTGCGCGGCCGCGACCCATGGGCGACCTCCTTCACTAATTGCTGTGCGTCAGGAGCGTAGGTTATCGCGGTTGGTAGATACCTTCCAAAGTTGAGCGTGGATCAGAGCCTTTACGCTCACTTACAACCCCAGCAACCCAGGCTTTCATCCCCCGAGCAGCCAATGACCGAAGGGTCAGATCGGCAACAGAAGGATCAACAAATGCGCTCATTCCGATGCCACAGTTCCACGTGCGCTCCATATCAGCTTGTGGAACTCCACCCATCTTTGCCATGAACTCCATCTCAACAGGAAGTGACCATGTTGAACGATCATAGGTAGCTGTTAAATGTTCTGGAATAACGCGTGCGGTATTTTCTGCAATGCCACCACCTGTGATGTGTGAAAAAGCGTGTAAATGCTCTGGCATAGATTTAATCAAAGCCAAACAATCAAGTGTGTAGATCTCAGTAGGGGTCAAAAACACCTCACCTGAAGTTTTTCCATACTCACTTACATGTGCCTCAAGGCTTAACTTCGCGGTCTTAATGATGTGTCGAACAAGTGAGTAACCATTTGCATGAAAACCACTAGATGGCATACCAATAATTACATCACCGGCTTTAACGCGATGTGCTCCGAGCTGGCGATCAGCATCAACAACACCAGTAGCAGCACCAGCAACATCGAATTCATCATCATCTAGCAATCCTGGATGCTCTGCAGTTTCTCCACCAATTAATGCAGTGTTTGCTTTCGCGCACCCTCTGGCAATTCCGGCAACTATGTCAGCAATATGTTCCGGAACAACTTTTCCAACTGCGATGTAATCCGTCATAAACAATGGTTCTGCGCCACACACCACTAAATCATCAACAACCATGGCAACTAGATCTTCACCAATGGTGTCGTATTTGCCAAGAGCTCGAGCTATTTCAGTCTTTGTGCCAACGCCATCGGTTGAGGTTGCAAGCAATGGTTGCTTCATATCCTTTAATTTGCTTGCATCAAACAAGCCAGCAAAACCGCCAATTCCGCCCATAACTTCTGGGCGAGATGCCTTGGCAATAGATGCCTTCATTAATTCGACAGCACGATCTCCTGCATCAATGTCCACACCTGCATCTTTATAGGTAGACATTAGTGACCATGAACTTCTGTGATTTCTAGGCGCAACTTTCCTTCAGACATATCTTCAGGGATGCGAATTGGGTATTCACCTGTAAAGCAGGCAGAACAAAGGCGTTCAGAAGGCACCTGGGTCGCTGCAATTAGCCCATCCAGAGAGACATAACCCAAAGAATCGGCACCGATCGAGCGGCGAATTTCTTCAACCTCTAACCCATTGGCAATTAATTCAGCCTTGGTTGCAAAATCGATTCCGTAATAACACGGCCACTTAACCGGTGGAGATGAGATGCGCACATGGATCTCGCGGGCACCTGCCTCACGTAACATGCGAACAATTGCGCGCTGAGTGTTACCGCGAACAATTGAATCATCGACAACAACAATGCGCTTGCCTTCAATGATTTCGCGCAATGGATTTAGCTTGAGGCGAATACCCAGCTGGCGAATAGTCTGTGAGGGCTGAATAAATGTGCGACCCACATAAGAGTTTTTTACAAGGCCTAATCCAAATGGAATGCCAGACTCTTTTGCATAACCAATGGCAGCCGGAGTTCCTGATTCAGGTACTGGGATTACAAGATCTGCCTCTGCTGGTGCTTCCTTTGCAAGTTGCGCACCGATGGCAACGCGTGTTTTGTGAATCCCGCTGCCAGCAATTGTTGTGTCTGGGCGGGCAAGATAAACATATTCAAACAAGCAACCCTTCGGCTGTGCTTCAGCCCAACGTTGTGAGCGCACACCATTACTATCAATTGCAACAAACTCCCCAGGTTCAATCTCTCGAACAAAAGCAGCACCGACAATATCTAGCGCAGCACTTTCGGAAGCAACAACCCAACCAGTTTCAAGTTTTCCAAGTACTAATGGGCGCACACCATGTCGATCACGAGCTGCATACAAGGTTTGCTCATCCATAAATACGAGGGAGAAAGCACCTTCTAATTGCGGCAATACAGCTAAGGCACTTGCTTCAACATTTTTTTCATTCTGCAATGCGATCAGCGCAGTCATAATTTCAGTATCTGTTGTGACTCCACTCATGCTTGTTGCTGAGCCTTCAAGTTTTTGAACTAACTCAGCCAAATCGCCAGTATTTGTCAGGTTGCCGTTGTGAGCTAAAGCCAGTGTTCCGTACTTAGTAGGGCGCAATGTTGGCTGAGCGTTTACCCAAGTGCTAGATCCTGTCGTGCTGTATCGGCAGTGACCAATAGCAAGGTTGCCTTTTAATGTTGCAAGATCGCCTTCAGTAAAGACCTGGGAAACAAGACCCATGTCTTTGAAAATAAGGATTCTTTCGCCATCACTTGTTGCAATTCCAGCAGATTCTGTGCCGCGATGTTGCAGCGCATACAAACCATAAAAACTTAACTTAGCAACCTCTTCACCAGGTGCCCATACTCCAAAAACACCACATGCATCTTGAGGACCTTTGTCTTCACCTAATACATTGTGATTGAGCAATCCATCAGGGCGTCTCATAGCTCAGATCCTAACGGTAGGTATTCGGTTAAATCAGCCCGAACACCAGAAGCGGCAATAGCTCCGCTGTGCATGGCATCTGACCAACTTAATTTTCCAGAAGCTAACGCTAACCAGGTATCAGCATTCATTTCAATAGTGTTAGGAGGAGTACCACGAGTATGAGTTGGACCATCGCCACATTGAACAGCTGCATAGGGTGGAATACGAACTTCGATTGCACGACCAGGTGCCTTTGCAGTCAAAAGCGCAAGGGTGCTCTTAACTTGCTCGAGTATCTGTTGATCGCGCATATCTATCACCCAAACAACTTCGGAAATGTTGAGGTGTGAGCAGTTGAAAGTTCAGACAAAGAGATAATCGCATCATTAATAGTGAGCGAGTCTCCTCCTGTTGTGCCTAGCTTTGTAATTGCAATTGAATTCTTAAGGGCCAAACCTTCAAGACGCGAAGTGTGGGATGGATCAATAGCAACAAGAACTCGACCAGGTGTCTCACTGATCAAACTAACTCCTGCGTTCTCAAGTGAAATTGTTACGCCAACCTTATGACGCAAAACCATCTCAGTTAATCCTGCAGATAATCCACCCTGACTTAGATCGTGTGCTGCAGCAAAGAAAGAGTTGCCTTCAAGAAGTAGCTCTATAAGGCGCATTTCCCGCTGTAAATCAGCATCTGGAGATTGCCCAACGCGTTGGTTGTGCAAGAAGGCCCATTCACTACCGGCAAGATCTTCATGTGTTTCACCAACAAGATAGAGATCCAAGCCAGCCTGTGTGAAACTCATTGGTGTGCGCGTGCGCACATCTTGAATAACTCCCAACACGCCAATAACTGGCGTTGGCAAAATCGCCACTGATCCTGTTTGGTTATAGAAAGAGACATTACCACCGGTAACAGGTAGTCCCATTTCTAAACAACCATCTGCTAAGCCACGAACAGATTCGGCAAACTGCCACATAACACCTGGATCTTCAGGTGAACCAAAGTTAAGACAATTAGTCACTGCTAGTGGTCTGGCACCTGCCGTTGCAATATTTCGCGCAGCTTCAGCCAATGCTAGTTTTGCACCTTGATAAGGATTTAAGTATGACCAGTTTGCATTGGCATCTGTTGAGATTGCAACACCAAGATGAGTTGTCTCATCAATCCGAACCATTCCTGAATCATCAGGTTGAGATTGAATTGTGTTGCCCTGAACATATTTGTCATATTGAGATGTGACCCATGATTTATCAGCAAGGTTTGGAGCTGCTGCTAATTTCAACACTGCAGCTTTTATTTCCGCAGCAGTTACTGGAATAGGAACATTAACCTTTTGGCTATTGACTTGATCAATATAGGCAGGTTGTGCCAATGGACGGTTGTATACGGGTCCATCGTGGGCCACAGTGCGTGGTGGAACATCAACAATTAACTCGCCATTCCATGTTATTTCAAGATGTTTTCCATCTGTCACTTCACCAATCACGGTGACCGTCACATCCCACTTCTTGCAGATTTCCAAGAATCGATTGATCTTGCTTGGCTCCACAATTGCACACATACGCTCTTGGGACTCTGACATCAAAATCTCTTCAGGAGAAAGGGATGGATCGCGCAACGGAACCTTGTCTAACTGCACCTTCATACCGCCAGAACCACCTGATGCCAGCTCACTTGTGGCGCAGGATAAGCCTGCTCCGCCAAGGTCTTGGATACCAACAACGAGATCTTCAGCAAAGATTTCTAGTGAGCATTCAATCAAAACCTTTTCAACAAAAGGATCTCCTACCTGCACACTAGGGCGCTTAGTAGATCCACCAGCACCAAATGTTTCTGATGCAAGTACTGAAACTCCACCAATACCGTCGCCACCTGTTTTTGCTCCATACAAGACAACTAAATTGCCAGCACCTGCAGCCTTTGCCAATTTAATGTCACTGTGTTTCATCACGCCAACACATAGTGCGTTTACAAGTGGATTACCCGCATAGGTTTCATCAAAGGTTACTTCGCCACCAATGTTTGGAAGACCTAGACAGTTTCCATAACCGCCAACACCGGCGATGATTCCTGGCAACACACGACGAGTATCAGGTGCATCTGCCGGACCAAAGCGAAGTGGATCCATTACCGCAATTGGTCGAGCACCCATGGTCAAGATGTCACGGACAATTCCGCCAATACCTGTTGCTGCTCCTTGATAGGGCTCAACAAATGATGGGTGGTTGTGTGATTCAATTTTAAAAGTCACGGCATATCCCTGACCAACATCTACAACACCAGCATTTTCACCAATACCAACTAACAACGCATCAGATTTTGGTGCTTTTTCGCCAAACTGCTTGAGGTGAACCTTTGAGGATTTATAAGAACAATGCTCAGACCACATCACTGAATACATTGCTAGCTCTGAAGATGTTGGACGACGACCAAGAATTTCCTTGATGCGCGCATACTCATCAGGCTTTAGACCTAACTCTGCAAATGGCTGTGAGTTATCAGGAGTTGTTTTGGCAATTGCAACGGTATCTAACGCCATTACTTCACCATCGCATTCAAGATTGAGGTAAAGAAGCCAAGACCTTGCGCAGATGGTCCTGTTAGCTCATTAATGGCGTGTTCTGGGTGGGGCATTAACCCAACGACATTGCCCTTTGCATTTGTAATTCCAGCGATCAAATTGCGTGATCCGTTGGGATTTTCGCCCACATAACGGGCTATTACGCGGCCTTCACCTTCGAGTATCGCAAGAGTTTCATCATCACATTGAAAAGCACCCTCCATATTTTTCAAAGGAATTACAACTTTCTCGCCCTGTCGAAAAGAGCTAGTCCATGCTGTCTGATTGTTGGTAATTTCAATTTCTTGTTCCCGACACAAAAAGTGCAAATCAGCATTACGTGTTAAAGCACCTGGCAATAAATGTGATTCGCAAAGAACCTGGAAACCATTGCAAATACCAAGAACTGGCATTCCTTTGTTAGCCGCATCAATTACTAACTGCATGACAGGTGCAAACCGTGAAATTGCACCACAGCGCAAGTAGTCACCGTAGGAAAACCCACCAGGCAAAATAACAGCATCAACGTTTTTCAGATCTGCATCGCCATGCCACAGCGAAACCGCTTCTCCTCCACCAACTGCTACTGCGCGGGCAGCATCACGATCATCCAGAGTGCCTGGAAAGGTAATAACTCCAACGCGCATTACTTCTCGACTCTCACGACAAAGTTTTCAATAACTGGGTTTGATAACAAAACTTCAGCGGCTTTTTCTACTTCGGCGAGTTGGGCAGGTGTTGGCTCACCATCTATTTCAATTTCAAAGCGTTTTCCTTGACGAACAGATGTAGCAAAGGAAAATCCAAGTCGTGGCAACGCAGATGCAACCGCATTTCCCTGTGGATCAAGAATCTCAGGCTTCAACATCACATCAACCACGATCTTTGCCATTTGTTTTCTCCCTGTTAGAACTTGCTGCCGGTGATTCGGAAAAATGCTTCTTCGTAACGCTGTGCTGTCTTCTCTACGATCTCATTAGGTAGTTCAGGGGGTGGGCTATTTCTATCCCATCCACTTGAAACTAGGTAGTCGCGTAGAAATTGCTTGTCATAGGAGGGCTGCACGCCTCCCGGCTTCCAGGTTGAGGCCTCCCAAAACCTTGATGAATCAGGGGTTAGCGCCTCATCTCCAAGGAGAATCTGGCCTTTTTCATTGCGACCAAATTCAAACTTAGTATCTGCCACGATGATTCCACGGCTGGCAGCAAACTCTGCAGCTGTTTCATATAACTTAAGTGTTAGCTCACGTAGCTGGGTTGCATCTTCTGCTCCAACAATAGAAACCGCACCATCAAAATCAATATTGATGTCGTGATCGCCAATTTCTGCTTTAGTCGCTGGAGTAAAGATGCTCTCTGGTAATTGTGATCCATCAAGCAAACCATCTGGCAAGGTATTTCCGCAGACCGCTTTGTTGTTCTGGTACTCGCTCCAACCACTACCTGTTAGATAACCACGGGCAACGCATTCGACTTCAAACATTGTTAGTGGTTGCACGATAATTGCTCGATCTTCAACTGCGTCAGGAACTTCTGTTGAAACAATGTGATTACCAATAATGTCTTCAAGTAGTTCAAACCAAAATAGTGAAAGTTGAGTCAGGACCGCACCTTTACCTGGAATCACTGTTGGCATCACCCAGTCGTATGCAGAAATACGATCTGATGCAACTAGCAAGATTTCTTTTTTATCATTTGTATAAAGATCTCGAACTTTTCCGGTGCGCAGATGTTTCCACCCAGTTATTTCAGGCGCTGGCGGTGGGCCAGCTAGGCCAAAGCCGCTCACCGAATAGAGCCGGGCTTGTACTGCGCTGCGGCAGGATGCGCGGAAGTAATCGCACCGATGCGACTAACAACTCGAGCTACTTGTTGGCGAGCTTCGCCAGTAAATTCAATGGGATCGCTAATTAAGGCATTAAGTGCTGCGCGATCTAGCGGCAGGCGATCATCTGCGGCTAAATCATCAAGAAGAGTGTTTTTCTTTCCTTCGCGCATTCCAAGTGCTGCCTTTACTGCATGCTCCTTGATAACTTCATGGGCTACTTCGCGGCCAACGCCTGCTTTAACAGCGGCCATAAGAATCTTTGTAGTCGCCAAGAACGGTAAATAACGCTCTAATTCAGCGCTAATAACCGCTGGGAATGCACCGAACTCATCAAGGACGGTAAGCATTGTTTCGAGCAATCCATCGATTGCATAGAAAGCATCAGGTAATGCAACACGGCGAACAACGCTGCATGAAACATCGCCTTCATTCCATTGATCTCCAGAGAGCTCGCTCACCATTGATGCATAGCCACGTAATACAACAGATAGACCATTTACTCGCTCACATGAGCGCGTGTTCATCTTGTGAGGCATTGCGCTGCTGCCAACCTGGCCAACTTTAAATCCTTCAGTTACTAGTTCAGCACCAGCCATCAATCTGATTGATGTGGCAAGAGATGAAGGAGATGCGGCAATCTGAACAAGTGTTGTAACAACATCGTAATCAAACGAGCGTGGATAAATCTGTCCTGTTGAATCTAGAACATTGCTAAATCCAAGTTCCTTTGCGATTGCACCTTCCAACTTAAAGTGCGCATCCGATGAACCTAGAAGATCAATTGAATCTTGCGCGGTGCCAACTGGGCCTTTAATTCCACGCATCGGATAGCGATCTCGTAGCGCAGTTAAACGCTCGTATGCGAACAACAACTCTTCAGCAGCGGAGGCAAAACGCTTTCCTAAAGTTGTTACCTGCGCAGGAACGTTGTGTGAACGTCCAGCAATTGGCTGATCGGCATACTGTGTTGCACGTTCTGCCAAACGGGCAAGTAGTGTCACAACTTTGTCATGAACAATCTCTAAACCATTTCGAATCTGAAGTGCTTCAATATTTTCAGTGAGGTCACGGCTTGTCATTCCAGCGTGGATTGCTTCGTGGCCAGCCAGAGCATTGAACTCTTCGATACGAGCTTTAACATCGTGACGTGTCTGCTTCTCGCGAGCATCAATTGATGCAAGATCCACTCGTGTAATTACATTTTCGTAAGCTGTAATTACATCCTTTGAAATAGCGTGGCCCAAGGTTGATTGAGCGCGCATGACCGCGATCCACAACTTACGTTCAGCGATGATCTTGGCCTCTGGCGCGAAGATTTCGCGCATCGCAGCTGATGCATATCGGCTAGCAAGCAGGCTCATTGGTGAATTATCTGTCATTTAATTGCCCTTCTCTGCC
This sequence comes from Actinomycetota bacterium, assembly GCA_947488645.1. Classification (GTDB taxonomy): domain Bacteria; phylum Actinomycetota; class Actinomycetes; order Nanopelagicales; family Nanopelagicaceae; genus Planktophila. The sequence continues at coordinate 10,475 of CANLAC010000017.1, forward strand.
ACCGACGCATTAAGCGCGATGTCTGTGCGATAGAAAGATCCAGCAAGGCGGATTTGGCTTATTGCACGGTAGGCGCGGTTGCGGGCTTCAGTCAGATCCTCACCAATTCCTGTCACTGTCACAACACGGCCACCTGATGCAACAACACCTTGTTCCGTGGCAGATGTGCCTGCGTGATAGATCTGAACATTATCGATTGAAGAAAATCCTGTGATTGCCCCGCCACTTTTAGGTGTTGCTGGATAACCTTCGGCGGCCAAAACAACTGTTACGGCAGAATCTTCTTTCCACTCCAAAGTTGTTCCATTTAGATTTTTAGTTGCAGCCTTATATAACAATGTTGCAAGTGGAGTCTTAAGCAGAGGAATCAAAACTTGAGTTTCCGGATCACCAAAGCGCGCATTAAATTCAATAACGCGAGTTCCGTGATCTGTTAGTGCAAGACCTGCATAGAGCAAACCAACAAATGGTGTTCCGCGCGCAGCCATTTCAGCAATCATGGGAGCAAGAACTTGTTTGTATGTGTCTTCAATAATATCTGACGGTGCCCACGGCAATGGCGAGTATGCACCCATCCCACCTGTGTTTGGTCCTTGATCACCATCGAGTGCGCGTTTGAAATCTTGTGCTGGTTGCATTGGCACGATTGTTGTTCCATCACTGATACCAAAGAGTGAAACCTCTGGACCATCTAGATACTCTTCAATAACAACTCGCTTACACGCTAATGCATGCTCTAACGCCTCTTGACGATCATTAGTTACAACAACACCTTTACCTGCAGCCAATCCATCATCTTTAACTACATAGGGCGCATCAAATGCATCTAATGCGATCTCAATTTCATGTTGTGTTGTGCAGGTGAAACTATGCGCCGTTGGAACACCAGCATCGCGCATAACTTCTTTAGCAAAGTTCTTAGAACCTTCTAATTGTGCAGCGGCCTTGGATGGCCCAAAAACAGCGATTCCGGCTGCTCGCAGGAGGTCTGCAACACCATTTACTAAAGGCACTTCAGGCCCAACTACAACAAGATCTATATGTAGTTGCTGAGCTAACTCAAGGATTGCTTGATTATCAGTAATGACAAGTGGATGGCATTTCGCAAATTGTGCGATGCCGGGATTACCTGGTGCAACATGTAGTTCAGTACAGGCTGGATCTGCTTGCAGTCCTACTCCTAGTGCGTGTTCGCGTCCGCCGCTTCCGACTAGGAGGATTTTCATTCTTAGATGAAATCCTTTACGACAATTGTTTGATCTCGACCTGGGCCAACACCGATTGCACTCATCGGTGCACCTGAAATCTTTTCCAGGAATGCAACATAATCCTGTGCATTCTTTGGCAGATCAGAAAGCTTACGAGCATTTGAAATATCTTCTGTCCAGCCAGCTAGGTATTCATATATTGGCTTTGCATGGTGAAAATCTGTTTGTGAAGCAGGTAGTTCTTCAACGCGCTTTCCGTCGATCTCATATGCAACACATACTGGAATCTTTTCCCAACCTGTTAATACATCTAGTTTTGTTAGGAAGAAATCTGTCAGACCGTTGACGCGGACTGCATAACGAGCAATCGGTGCATCAAACCAACCGCAACGACGTGCACGGCCAGTTGTGACACCAATTTCTCCGCCGATACGACGCAACGCTTCGCCATCTTCATCAAATAATTCAGTAGGAAAAGGTCCACTACCAACACGAGTTGTGTAAGCCTTCAAAATACCAATAACGCGTGTGATCTTTGTTGGTCCAATTCCCGAACCTGTGCAAGCACCGCCTGCAGTTGGGTTACTAGATGTTACGAATGGATATGTTCCATGATCAACATCAAGCAATGTGCCCTGAGAACCCTCTAGAAGTACTCGTTTCCCAGCTTTTAGAGCTTCATCTAAAATCAAAACAGTATCTGCAACATATGGACGAAGCAGTTCTGCATACTTCAAATACTCTTCAAGAACTTCATCTACTTCGATGTTCTTGCGATTGAAAACCTTAATCAAAATCTGATTCTTATCGCGCAACGCGCTCTCTAGCTTTTGACGAAGGATTGATGGATCAAATAGATCCTGCACACGGATGCCGATGCGATTGATCTTGTCGGCATAGGCCGGTCCGATACCGCGACCTGTTGTGCCAATCTTTGACTTACCTAAGAAGCGCTCAGAAACCTTATCGATGGTGCGGTGATAAGGAGTAATCAAGTGAGCATTAGTTGAAATCAAAAGCTTGCTTGTATTGATACCGCGCTCGTTAAGGCCACGAATTTCTTCAAGCAAAACACTTGGATCAATAACAACACCGTTACCGATTACAGGAATCACATTGGGAGAGAGAATTCCAGATGGCAGTAAGTGAAGTGCATACTTTTGATCACCGATAACAACAGTGTGGCCCGCGTTATTTCCGCCTTGATAGCGAACTACATAATCAACGCGATCGCCCAATAAATCGGTAGCTTTACCCTTGCCTTCGTCGCCCCACTGAGCGCCGAGTAGAACCAATGCAGGCATGAGTAAAGCCTCTCCGACTAGTTGTTAATTACTTAAGTGATGAAGTACCGGTTGAACGCAAATCTTCACAACCACGAACAACGCGAGCTGCCATTCCTGCTTCTGCAGCCTTGCCCCATGCACGTGGATCGTAAGCCTTCTTGTTTCCAACTTCTCCATCAATCTTTAGTACGCCATCGTAGTTCTTGAGCATGTGCTCAACCACTGGACGAGTGAAGGCGTACTGAGTGTCGGTATCGATATTCATCTTAATGACGCCGTAATCGAGTGATTCGCGGATCTCTGAAAGTAGTGAGCCAGAGCCACCATGAAATACCAAGTCCATTGGCTTGCTGCCTGCAGGCAGACCTAGCTTTGCAGCAACCGCTTCTTGAAGTGTTGCAAGAATCTTTGGTTGCAATACAACGTTACCTGGCTTATATACGCCATGAACATTTCCGAATGTTGCTGCTACCATGTAGCGAGCCTTGACATCTGTTCCAAGAGTTTCAATTGTCATTAAGGCATCTTCAGGTGTTGAGTACAACTTGGCATCATGCTTTGCTTCGATGCCATCTTCTTCTCCACCAACGACACCGATTTCAATTTCAAGAATTGTCCGTGCAGCAACTGACATCGCCAACATTTCCTTAGCGACCTTCATGTTTTCAACCATGTCTACCGCTGATCCATCCCACATGTGTGAGTTGAACAATGGAGCCTT
>CANLAC010000018.1 GCA_947488645.1 Actinomycetota bacterium
CATAGATGTCGATGTACTCCTGGCCAGACATTGCATGAATTGCATTCATAATCTGGTCGGTAACATCTCGCAGATGTTGTAAATCTGTTGAGTCACCCTCAAAATACATTGGCTTGCCAAAGCTCATTCCAACTCTTTTAACATTAGGAATAACTTTTCCTGTTGGCTGAATCTTGTCGGTATTAGACATTGCAACCGGAATCACGGGCGCACCAGATTCAATTGCCAAGCGAGCAATACCTGTTCGACCCTTATATAAGCGACCATCAGGTGATCGTGTTCCCTCGGGATAGATACCAATGCAATCACCATCGGCCAATACTTTAAGTCCAGTTATCAGAGCCGCTTCACTACGTCGGCCACCTGAGCGGTCTACCGGTACTTGACCCAATGCGATGAAGGTGAGCTTTTTTAATAAACCTTTTGGACCAGGTGAGGTGAAGTACTCGCTCTTGGCAAGAAAGGTAACTTTGCGCGGCACAACAAGTGGCATGAAAATTGAATCACTAAAGGATAAATGGTTGGAGGCGATGATTACCGGGCCTTTTGCCGGCACATTACGAAGTCCACGGACCTTGGGACGGAAAGCGAGCATCAAGAACGGGGTAAGGAATGCTCGCAAGGTTCCGTAGGGCAGGTTGTTGAACACGGGATTAATTTAGTGGTTATTGACGACTATGACACTATCTGAGGGTGAGTGAGCCAAAAAAAGACCCTGATGATTTCGATGAAGAGGAACTTATTCGCTCTGAGTTTGAATCGATAGTCTCTGGCCTGTCCTTAGATGAATCTGCGCCCACAACCTACTTGGATGATCTTGATCGAATTGATGAGGAAAAATTTGTTCAACCCAATCCCCCACGGCAAACACCTCGCGGATTTATTGCATCAGCAAAGCGTGCAATCAATCGTTGGTTAAACCGTGGCTATCACGAAGATGATGGAGCAGCGCTGTGAGTAATTTTCATTGGGGAATATTGGGACCAGGTGGAATTGCAAAAGCATTTGCAACGGATCTACAGCTACTAGATGGACATACTGTGGCTGCAGTTGGGTCACGAACACTTAAGAATGCACAAGAATTTGCAAAGACTTTTGGTGGAATCGCATACGGAAGTTATGAAGAACTTGTAGCAGATCCGACAGTTGATGCGATCTATGTCGCAACACCACATCCTGCACATAAGGACAATGTCATAGCTGCGCTTAACGCAGGTAAACCAGTTTTGTGTGAAAAACCATTTGCCGTTAATGCTCAAGAGGCGCAAGAAATGGTTGCTGCAGCGCAGCAGAATAACGTTGCACTGATGGAGGCAATGTGGGCTCGCTTCTTGCCGCACTATGCACAGGTACGGGAAATTATCGCAAGTGGGGTTTTAGGGAAGATTCTCACAGTTCAAGCAGATCATGGTCAGCGATTAGCTGATCAAAACATTCCACGTTTGGTTGACCCTTCACTTGCAGGTGGCGCATTACTAGATCTTGGAATTTATCCTGTCTCCTTTGCACACATGGTTTTGGGCAATCCCACGAAAATTACTGCAAGTGGCGTTCTTACCGACAAAGGTGTTGATGCCCAAACATCAATGATTTTTGACTATGCAGATGGAGCACAAGCAATATTGAATACGACGATGATCGAGCAAACCCCATGCCGCGCGGTGGTTGCCGGTGTAAACGGGTGGTTAGAAATAGATCGAGTCTTCTATAGCCCAACAAGTATGCGGGTCACCTTATTTGATGGCTCGGTAACAGAGTATCCACATACATACACCGGTCATGGGCTGCGCGAACAGGCTGAAGCTTTTAAAAAGCTAGTTCAATCAGGACAAACCCAATCAGAGATTTTGAATTGGAAAGACACTGTCGACATCATGCAAACCTTAGATTCCGTGCGTGCTCAAATTGGGTTGCGCTATCCCTTTGAAGATTAAACTCTAGCTAAATCTGCAACACCAACAAGGCCTGCTTCATTACCTAGTTCAGCGGCGATCAAAGTTGGATAAGGGTGCTTTCCTGCAAATGGCATTGTCCGTTCGAGTGATTCACGGGTTGATTTCAACAAAATTTCGCCTGCTTCAATTACTCCCCCACCGATAACAACACATTCTGGATCTAACAAAACCGATAAGGAGGCAATACCAGCGCCAAGCCATTGGCCTGTTGTATTAAAGGCAGCAAGTGCAACAGGATCACCGTCACGGGCAGCATCTGTTATTGCTTTGCCGGTTAATCCAGCAATAGTCCCGTCACCACGAGATAAAAGGTTGCGCGCTATTTCAGGGCTTGCACTAATTGCTTCACGCGCATGACGCAATAGTGCATTTCCTGATGCGTATTGCTCGAAACATCCACGTGCTCCACAACCACATAGATGGCCGTCAGGCACAACACGCAAGTGTCCAAACTCAGCCGCGATTCCAAATGCACCTCGGTATAAGTCACCGTTAACAACAATTCCTCCACCAATACCAGTACCAACCGTGAGCATCATCATGTGGTTGTGATTCCGGCCTGCTCCAAATTTTGCTTCACCCCATGCAGCTGCGTTTGCATCATTTTCAATAACAACAGGCAACCCAATCAATACGGTTAACTCTGTATCTAAATTAACGCCATTCCAGTCAGCAATATTTGGTGTTGCAAGCATTGTCTTTCGATCCGATGAAACAAATCCTGCTGCAGATACGCCAATAGATGTGACAGCAAATTGAGCCATGAGTTCAAGTGCTGTGTCAGCAATCGTTTGAGTTAAAGCTTGACCACCTTGGCGAGGAGTGTCTTTGCGGGCGGTTGCAAGAATCTTGCCGCTTTCATCAACAACACCACCTAGAACCTTGGTTCCACCTACATCGATACCAATTGCATACGACATAAGAACTATCCCTCTAGATGAGTTTTGAGTTGTGACAACGCTGCATCAATCGTTGCCTTCTCTGCTTTCTGTCGCATCATTGCGGGAATTGGCATAGATAGTGAAACTTCTAATTCATATGTGACTTCAGTTGTGTCTTCATCAATACTCTTGAAAGAGTAAATTCCATCCATGCCCGTTAAAAGATCTGCCTCATCTAATGAGAAGCTCAGCTTGCTCGGCGCACCGCTCCAGTCGTAATCCAAAGTGGGACGATCTTTCATCATGCCGGCATCGATACTCATCTTTACCTTGGTGATTCGCCCCTGATCATCGCGGGCAATCGCTTCGGCTGATTTAATCTGAGTCGACCAATCGGGGTACTTGTCCAAGGCAAAAAGCGCCTCCTGAACCGCCTTGATTGGGGCATCGATACTTATCGTGGATTTGCTGAATTCGGCCATGGCGCAAGGTTACCCTCTTTACCTTTCCACTTCGCTCACGCTAGCGTTCGCCCATGAATCAAATCTCAATCCCTCCGCTAGTTCCTGCTGCTACAGCTGGAAATCTCACTAATCTGATTGCTGAACGTGCCTGGTTTGAACCAGAGCGCATCACCATGTCCCGCCCATTGGGCGAAGGATGGCAACCCGTAACCGCCCGCGAAGTTGATGAAGAGGTTCGCGCAACTGCTAAAGGTTTAATAGCCGCCGGAATTCAAATTGGTGACCGCGTCGCAATCATGGCGCGTACACGCTATGAATGGACGATTTTGGATTTTGCTACGTGGTATGCAGGTGGAGTTGTCGTGCCAATCTATGACACCTCATCTGCTGAACAAATTGATTGGATTCTCAACGACTCACATTCAGTTGCGATCATTGTTGAAACCCCAGCTCTTCGCGATCTAGTTCAAACCGTGATTCCTTCCCATACTCGCAATGTGTGGACTATGACCGATGATGTGTTGTCAATCTTGCGCGAGGCCGGTAAAAATATTGGTGATGATGAAATTGAGCGCCGCCGTAATGCCGTTACTCCCGCATCACTTGCAACTTTGATTTACACATCAGGAACAACTGGAAAGCCAAAGGGTGTGCAGTTAACACATGCTAATTTCCTTTCAGAGACCGGAAACGTTGCACAAGGCGCAAGTGAACTCTTCTTAAAGCCTGGTGGATCAACACTGCTCTTCCTTCCAGTGGCTCACGTATTTGGACGCATGGTTCAAATCGGAGCAATCGCATCAGGTCTACACATGGCACATTGCAGCGATCCTGCAACACGCTTACCGATGGACCTAGCCTCATTTAAACCAACATTCGTTTTAGCTGTTCCTCGTATTTTTGAAAAGATCTATAACGGTGCAGAAGCTCGCGCTGAGGCCGCCGGTAAGGGAAAGATTTTCAAAAAGGCTGCTGATGTTGCAATCGCATACTCAGAAGCACTTGATAAGAAGGGCATGTCACCAGTTCTCAAATTTAAGCACGCAATCTTTGACAAGCTGGTCTATAGCAAGCTTCGCGCAGGAATGGGCGGAAATGTAGAGGCAGCGATTTCAGGAGGAGCACCTCTTGGTGTGCGCCTCGGACACTTCTATCGCGGTGCCGGCGTAACAATTCTTGAAGGGTACGGTTTAACGGAAACAACAGCCGGTGCAACTCTTAACTTGATTGGTGCACACCGTGTTGGTTCTGTTGGCAAGCCAATTCCTGGTACCTCAGTCAAGATTGCAGATGATGGAGAAGTTCTTCTTCGTGGACCAATCGTTATGCAGGGGTACTGGCAAAACGATGCGGCAAATTCAGAGGTCTTTGATGGTGAACGTTGGTTTATGTCCGGTGACCTCGGCAAACTAGATGAAGATGGATTCTTATACATCGTTGGACGCAAGAAGGAAATAATTGTGACCGCTGGTGGAAAGAATGTTGCACCAGCAGTTCTAGAAGATCGCCTGCGCGCACATCCATTGGTTAGCCAGTGCATGGTTGTCGGCGATAACCAACCGTTCATTGCCGCACTTGTAACTATCGATCCAGATGCACTTAAGGCATGGGTTGTAAATAACAAGAAGGATGGCGCATCGATTAATGATTTGATCAATGATCCTGATTTGATTGCTGTTGTTCAAACAGCAGTTGATGAAGCAAATAAGGCTGTGAGTAAAGCTGAATCAATTCGTAAGTTCACGATTCTTCCTGTGGACTTCACAATTGCAGGCGGTCATCTGACTGCAAAACTCTCGGTTAAGCGCCATGTCGTTGCAAAGGAGTTTGCGCAAGAAATCGATGCACTATTTTCTAAATGAACGATAGGCGGGTAATACTCGCTCAAGAACTTCATGATGGAATCGCCCAGGACCTTGTTGGCCTGGGCTTTTCCATTGATTCACTGATTTCTTCCATGCAAGATCTGCAAGCAAAAGAATCACTGCGCCAGGTGAGATTTGCGATAACTGAATTAATCAACAAAGTTAGATTAGAAATTCACCAACTCCGCACAGCCTCTGACTTAATCCCTGAGGGCGAGAAGAAGGATTTCACCTATGAACTATTGAGAGTTCTCTCTGAAATTCTTCGCAATGTTTCAGAGCACGCACATGCCTCTCATCTATCTATTCAGATTACGGATAACGGCATTGGCGGCGCACACAGCAAAGAGGGCAGCTTCGGTCTTGTTGGAGTACAAGAGCGAATAGCCGGTATAGGTGGGGATATCGCTATTGACTCCAGCCAACTAGGGACAAAAATAAGTATTGAGCTGCCTTTGGAAAGGTAATAATGAAAGTATTGATTGTTGATGACCATGCCGTTGTGCGCCACGGATTGAAATCGGCAATTGAGTCACAGGGTTATAAAGTCGTTGCAGAAGCTGGATCAATCAATGAAGCTCAAGCATTCATGGCGCAAACAAACCCAGATGCAATTATTGTTGACATAAATCTGCCAGATGGTTCCGGCTTTGATTTAGTTACCTGGTCTCGAAAAGTCTCCCCCACAACTGCAATAGTCGTACTCACATTAAATGAGGGAGAAGAGTATGTGCGGGCTGCAAGGAGTGCTGGAGCCAATGCATTCATTGTTAAGAGCGCTCCCCTATCTGATCTGATTGCAGCCCTTGATTTTGCGATATCTAGTCCAACCTCATTTAGTAGCAAACAGATATCTAGTTCGGATATGGATTCTGGACTCAGCGCTCGAGAAATAGATGTTTTGCACTCAATTAGTCATGGTTTAAGTAACGCTGCGATTGCCACAAATCTCTACATTTCAGTCTCTACCGTAAAGACCCACGTCTCATCTATTTTGCGTAAATTAGATGCTGATAACCGTGTTCAGGCTTTAACTATTGCCCGTGAACGTGGATTACTTGTTTAACACATCCTCAAAATCTTTAGACCAAATTTCCCAACGCCAATTATCAATGATCCATTGACGCCCAGCGATACCCATCTTTTGTGACGACTCAACATTACTCAGTAGCTCAATCGCAGCTGTTGCAATCTGCTTATTGTCTGTCCCATCAACAACCAAGCCTGTTGTGTTCTGCACAACAGCATCTGGTGCCCCACCTGAATTACCGGCCAATACTGGCAACCCGCACGCACTAGCTTCAAGATAGACGATGCCAAGACCTTCTACTTCAAGACCCATCAGTCGTGAGCGACTTGGCATTGCAAAGATATCTCCAGCACAAATGTAGGTTGGCAGATCGTTGTATTGAATTCTGCCTATGAAAGTAATTGATCTCTCAAGTTTGTGTTCAATGACTAACTTTTGTAGGTGCTTTCTGTATGGTCCTTCGCCGACCAATAGAAGATGTGCTGATGGAATACTTTTTAAAATCTCAGGCATGGCCTCAATTAAATGATCTTGGCCCTTGCGATGAACTAAGCGCCCAACAGAGACAATTACTTTCTTCTCTGACAATCCCAATGATTGTCGAAGTGCTGTCGCATCGGTTGGGATGAAATGCTTGATATCAATTCCAGGGGCGATTTTCACCATGGAGTGTTGTGCTTTGACAGTTAGCCCCTTTGAAATGGCGTTACGAGTGAACTCTCCCAGATATGTGAGTACATCGACAGTTGAACCAATTCGGCGTAGTAAAAGATTGAATGGAAAGACTTTTGCCCACCACACTTCATGTCCATGTGTGAGTGCGACAGTACGAACAACTCCAGCTCGCTTCATTCCAGCAGATAACAGACCCAAGGGCGCTGCAGCACCGAAAGCTGCTGTTCTAATTCCTTCCTTACGGATTATTTGCTTTAGGTGCCCGGCAACTCTTGGAGTTGGCAAAAGAATCCTTGCTCGATCTCGAACCACACGAACTCCATAATTACTCAGCCAATTAGCATCATATTGTTCTGAATTTTCTTGCGAGGATGTGTAAACAATGGTTTGACCAAATGGGCGACGCTCAATTAATCCAATGATGAAAGTCTCTATGCCGCCGGCTCGTGGACCAAAGTCATTGGTGACAAACAGAACGGGATTAGAAACGGCGGGCTCCAACCAAAGGTTTCCTGCCGAGTGAGCCACTTCCTGTAACTTTTACTCGCGAACCTGAACGGGGTGCATGCACCATCTTTCCCCCACCCAGATAGATGCCAACGTGTGAGACTGGTCGACCATAAAACAAAAGATCTCCAGGCTTTAATGAACTGAATGAAACTTTTTTACCCATGCGAGACTGGGCTGCAGATGAGTGTGGCAACGATACTCCTGCGGCTTGATAAGCGCGCATGGTTAAACCCGAACAATCCCATGTCACCATGCCTGCCGCTCCGAAGACATAGCGATCTCCTATTTGCTTCAGTGCATACTTAAGGGCAGTACCCGCTCGTCCTGAAACTCCATCTGCACTCCTTGCCGCAGCCAATGAAGATTGTTGATCTGCATTCTCTTCATCGTCAGCCAACTTTGCCAAACGTTCGCGCTCTGCCTTTGAAAGTTTTGAAAGGAGTTTTTCTGCTTCAATCAATTTGCTTTGCGCAAGTGCAGATTGTGCGGCCAACTTCTTTTGGGCCGCGGCAACAAGTGCGATCTTGTCATTGACTGTCAGGGTTGTTGCATTTAAACGTTGCTGGGCTGCTTCAAACTTTCTCAGCTGAGCAGACTTTCTACGGGTGATCGCTTCTAATGATCCTGCAGATGAAAGATATAACGTGGGATCACTAGAAAAGAGCAGTTCGAAACTTTGACCAAATCCCCCGGATTTGTACTGCTCGATCGCAATCGTTCCTAAGGATCGTTGCAGAGTCGAAACGGTTTGCCCTTGGATTTCAGCTTTTGCCTTAATTCCATTGAGCGTCTTTGTCAGCCCGACTAACTTAACCTTGGCCTCTTGTGCTCCTTCTGCTGCCGTCGTCGCTTCCTCTTCTAATTGGCGGACCTTGGCCTGGACTTGCGCCAAGCTTGGCGCTGCATTGGCCGCGACAGGGGCAATTACTCCGGCAACCATCGCCAGAGCCATAAGAATGCGCAGGGGAAAAGACATGGGCACAAGGCTAACCTCGCCTAAGCCCCTATCTCAACCTCAAGACACATAAAAAGCCTGTGAATTCAGTCCGAACTAAGCACCACGAGCGTCAAACTGCAGTGGTGGGGTCAATCCACTATCGGCAAGAACGGTGAGCGCCGACAGTGTTGCATCGCTGATATCAGCTGAGGGTTCGAGGAAAAAGGCAACGACGCATGTATTACAGGCGATCGTAGCCATGGTGCATTTATTGCAATCGATGATCATGGTCATAAATGTAAAGGGTGCCACTGACAGATTGTTCACGAGAAAAAACCAGGTGTAAGCCATAATTACCGCCGTGAGCATCGTTGCAACCCTTGTCGTTGGATCTGATGGCTCAACCTCTAAAGAGAGCCGCTCAGCCGGCGTTAGCTCGGCTGCTGACCGACAAGTATTTCTTCAGCGTCGCCGTGAGGTGGATTGCATCATTATTGGTGGAAATACCGCTCGTCATGAACCATATAACCGAACCCCTGTTCCGCTAGTCGTGATTTCGCGATCTCTTGTTAATCCTGTGCAGGGTAACCACTTAGCCCTGCTGTGGAATTGCTCGCCAAGTGAAGCAGTAAAAAAGGCGCAAAAACAATTTGGTACCAAGATATTGATCGAAGGCGGAATATCAATGATCAACGAACTAATAGATCATGGAGTGATTGACCAACTTGAACTTAGTGTCACCCCTGCTTCAGGTGGGGATGAGCGCATTGACTGGAAAGGGCTGTTAGGAAAGTTTGCGCACAGCACATCTCGCGAGGTCGAAGGAACTACTTTTTACTCAGCCCACAACTAGAAGGCTGAAATAATCGAAACTCCTGCAACAGCCAGAGCGATACCAACGTATTGAACTCTCTGAAGTCTTTCCTGCAAGAATTTATAAGCAAGCACAGCGGTCGCGATCGGATATAAAGAACCAAAAACCATTGCGACTGAAACAAGACCCTTGGTGGTAGCAATTCCTAAAAGTAGATTTGCAATGAAATCGGCTGCGCCGATAAAGAAAAGAACTGGTATTGCTTTCTTATCGAAATTACCTGTTGTCTTAAACTTAATTGCCAAGGCAATTGTGACAAAAAATGTTGTGGCTCTCATTGACACCATGGTGAGCAATGCGCTGCTTTGAGATCCAATAGCGATAAATGTGAGCGCTAAACCAAAACCTGCTGCAGCTCCTAAGGCAAGAAGCAATGGCTTTATTGGAAGTCCTTGAGATAGTTCAGGGCCGCTTGCGCAAAAGACTCCCACTAAAGCAATCACCACGCCAAATAAAGTTATTGTTGAAAGTACATCACCTGTTATAAGTGCGTATGCCAATGGAATAACAGTGCTCAATGAGCTAATTGGTGAAACTACACCCATGCGACCAGTTGATAGTCCTTCATACAAACATGCAAGACCGATGTAGCCGAATAGTCCGGCAAGTGCGCCTGGAATCAAATAGCCGTCGAAACCTAAGACCTTGCCTTGATAACTTCCGGAAATAACAACAATCAAAATTCCGACTAGTAAACCAAAAACTTGAGAAAAACCTAAAACAGCAAATGGATTGTGCTTCTTGCTAAGGCGTCCGGCAAAAAAATCAGCCGTTCCCCACATCGCACTTGAAATTAACGCCAATAGCGAAGCCATTGCGCAAGGTTACCGCCCCGCCTCCCATAAAAGGCTGCATTAATTCTTTATCCTAAGACAGTGGATGCGAATGCTTTTGAGAGATTAATCGATCAGCTTCGTACCTTTACACCTCGGGCTGAAGTTTCACTGATCGAAGTTCCCGCCCCCCAAAAATTGGCAACGTACTCTTTCGCATTTTCAGCCGATGTTTCTAATGGCCTCTTAGCAGATGAAGAGGATGAGGTCGCAAACGGTCGCTTCGTCCTTCTCCACGAGCCCGGCGGGCAGGCAACATGGGATGGCGAATTCCGCTGCGTTACCTTTGTAAGCGCTGATGTTGACCCAATCATGCAAGAAGATCCTTTGTTACCTGAAATTGGCTGGAGTTGGTTTCTAGAATCTTTGGAAAGTAATCAATGCGTTTTTAATGCACCCAGTGGAACAGTTACTCGAGTATCGAGTGCATCTTTTGGAAAGCTCTCCCCTCGAAATGATGACGCCGAAATTGAGATCCGTGCTTCATGGACCCCCATCATCAATGAACCACAAGAATTGATGAAGCACATTCAAAGTTGGTGCAACTTAATTTCAGAGGTTGCGGGATTGCCGCCAGTACCTGAAGGCATTTCTGCTATTTCATCTGCGCGCAGACAATAATTATGAGCGAAGAAATTGTCGTAGTACCTCTACTCCTGCCTGCCGAGGGAACACCAGCAGTAATTGATACCGAATCCAGCTTTAAGGATGCACTGGCGCAGTTGGCACAAGGTCATGGACCATTTGCTGTTGATGCCGAGCGAGCGTCGGGATTTAGATATAGCGCTCGTGCTTACTTGATCCAGATCAAGAGAAACAATGGCGGCTTACACCTCATCGATCCAATTCCTTTTGGTCCTGGCCACGAACTCTTTGCTCAGCTTAATACTTTGTTAAATACCGATGAAGTTATCCTGCACGCAAGTACCCAAGACTTACCCTGCCTGCGCGAATTAGGCATCAATCCGACTCGGCTCTTTGACACTGAATTAGCAGGCAGAATCGCTGGTTTGCCACGTGTTGGATTAGGTCCACTACTGGAAACTCTCATGGGAGTTTCATTAGCAAAAGAACATAGCGCCGCTGATTGGTCTGCTCGCCCATTGCCTCAAGAGTGGCTGACTTATGCTGCATTGGATGTGGAGCTACTTGTAGAGCTCAGAGATCGTATGTATGAAATTTTAGAAAAGTCGAATAAGTTGCCATGGGCACTAGAAGAGTTTGCATCGATTCTTAAAGCACCGCCTGCTCCCCCACGTGTTGATCCGTGGCGCCGCACTTCCGGGATGCACAAAATTAAACGCCGCGACCAATTAGCGATCATTAGAGAGTTGTGGGTCGCGCGTGATCGTGTTGCTTCTGAACAAGATATCGCCCCCGGAAAATTGCTTAATGACAACGCGATCGTAGAACTTGCCATGGCCGCTGCAATTACAAAAAAGGAATTTGAAAAAGCTTTGCGACCACTAGGTCTAAGGGCACGATGGTTAGAGAATTTAGCGCTGTGGCTATCGAGTATCGCTACAGCTGTTGCACTGCCAGATGATCAGTGGCCGGCTATGAGAACAAATGCCGATACCTTGCCTCCGATCAAACTGTGGAGAGACAAATTCCCAGAAAAGTTTGCGCCCCTTTCTCATGCGCGTGCTGCAATTGAACTCATTGCCCAAGAGAATGAAATTCCAGTTGAAAACTTAATTACACCCGAACATGTTCGAAGGGTGTGTTGGAAACCTCCAACTGGTTCGACTGAGAATCTCTCTGTCTCTGCCGTCGAGCAGGCCTTAACTGATCTCGGTGCTCGCCAATGGCAGATTGCCCTGGTTGCACCCGCCCTGTCCGCGGCCTTGCTTGAAAGAGAGGCGCTTCCTGTTCCAGAGGTGCCAACGGGCGAAGTGACGGAAACCACGCCTGAGGAGGCCTGATTTACGCAACATAAGAGTTGCGTAAATACCCCTTTTCCCTTAGATTTTGCTTCATGCTCAGTACATTCATTATTGCCCTCCGAGAAGGCCTAGAAGCCTGTCTCATTGTTGGAATCCTGGTCGCCTACATCGTTAAGACCAATCGCCAGGGTTACTTAAAGCCTTTATGGACTGGTGTTGTTACCGCCGTGATCGCGAGTATCGCACTCGGTGCGTTCTTAACAATGACATCAGTATCACTGAGCGATCGCGGACAAGAACTCTTTGCAGGAGTCACATCATTTATTGCCGTGGCTCTAGTTACATGGATGGTTTTCTGGATGAAGAGAACGGCGCGCAATCTTCGTAATGAACTACAGGGCAAAGTAGAAAGCGCAGTAAGTACAGGGCCTCTAGCCCTTGCTGGGGTAGCGTTTATTGCTGTTATTCGCGAAGGTCTTGAAACCTCATTATTTGTTTACACAAACTTTCAAACAGTTGCAGATGTAACTAGTTCTGCAGTTGGTTTGATTTTAGGATTCGCTGCCTCAATCACGCTTGGATATTTGATCTACAAGAGCGCGATTAGATTAAACCTTGCAAAGTTTTTCACCTACTCAGGTGTGGCTTTGATCATCGTTGCAGCTGGCGTCTTGTCCTATGGAGTACATGAATTCCAGGAGCTTGGATACCTTCCAGGTCCAGATGCCTTTGCATGGGATGTGACCTCATTTATCGCTAAAGATTCGATTATGGGAGCATCACTGTCTGGCACCATCGGCTTTGATACAACCACCTCATGGCTCCAGTTGGGCGTCTATGTCCTGTATTTGGGCTCAGTACTGGTTCCATACCTGTCGAAGCCACGCGTAAAAACAGCGGTGAACGCTTAATTCGCTGCTGTTCTAAACCCTTACTGACGAGTAACATTTGGGCCACGCCCTAGGTAAAGGAAGTTCCATGTCCCGCACAGTTGTCCTTGTTGATGCCGTCCGCACTCCTTTTGGAAAAGCCGGAGGCATGTATGCCGGTACTCGTGCAGATGATCTGATGGTTCGCGCGATACGTGGATTGTTAGAGCGAAACCCAAAGATTGATCCCGCAGCAATTGAAGATGTTGCTATCGCTGCTGCAACTCAAACAGGTGATCAGGGAATGAACATCGGTCGAAGTGCTGCTTTGCTATCTGGATTACCAAACACAGTTCCTGGATATTCAATTGACCGCTGGTGCGCAGGTGCGTTGACCGCTGTTACAACTATTGCCGGTGCGATTGCTATGGGAACAAATGAAATTGCTATTGCTGGCGGTGTGGAACATATGGGTAACCATCCAATGGGAGAACTCATGGATCCAAATCCTCGCTATCTCGCAGAGCGCATCGTTGAACAAGATGCACTCGCGATGGGTGCAACTGCAGAAAGATTGCATGATCGCTTCCCACAATTAACTAAGGAGCGTGCCGATCGCTATGCAATGAACTCGCAGGTGAAAACCGCAAAAGCATATG
>CANLAC010000019.1 GCA_947488645.1 Actinomycetota bacterium
ACGCGGCGTCGCTGGGTCAGAGTTTCCTCCATTGCCCAATATTCCCCACTGCTGCCTCCCGTAGGAGTCTGGGCCGTGTCTCAGTCCCAGTGTGGCCGGTCGCCCTCTCAGGCCGGCTACCCGTCGTCGCCTTGGTGAGCCATTACCTCACCAACAAGCTGATAGGCCGCGAGATCATCTTCAACCGAAAAACTTTCCAAATCCGCGGATGCCCGCAGATTTCATATCCGGTATTAGCCCCGGTTTCCCGGAGTTATCCCAGTGTTGAAGGCAGATTTCTCACGTGTTCCTCACCCGTTCGCCGCTAATTCACACCCGAAGGTGTTTCATCGCTCGACTTGCATGTGTTAAGCACGCCGCCAGCGTTCGTCCTGAGCCAGGATCAAACTCTCCATAGAAAGTTTTCATCTTGGCGATCAGACAAACAAACTGTCGTTTAATTTGTCATTTATATACCAAAGGAAATCAACGGGTATAGCTTTTTATGGCTATACCTCATTGAGGTATTTATATATTTGCCGTGGTTGTTAATTAATCAAAAAGCACTGTAAAACAATGATTTCTCGCTATTAAAAGCATGACGAACTAAGCCACTATTGGCATTGACTTATGGCACGCTGTTGAGTTCTCAAGGTACGGATGCGCACTGAGTCTTAGGATTTCTCCTAATTTTCAGGGCAGATCGCCAAACTTAGTGCATGCACGCAGGCGCGGTCAAACCGGCCTAAATGAAGTACTTGGTCTGGCTGAAGCTCAATTACTTGATCTTCTACGCCTACTGTCCGGCCTAAATCGTCCGTTCCCAGCAAGGAGCGTAACTATACATAGGCCAGAGGGACCGGTCAAATCGGGTTAGCCAGGTGTTGCCGAGAGACGCAAACTTCACCCATGTGTGAATTATCCACGCCCGCTAGCGTTTTAGAAGGTTTTGGACCTTTTTAGGATAACTCAACCGCAGCAAGATCTCTCTTGCCTTTTCTCAAAACCGCATATTTACCGCATAAAAAGTCAGATTTTGAGGGTCTGAAATCCTCTCCAGAAATCTTCACATTATTGAGATATGCGCCACCTTCTTTAACGATGCGGCGCGCAGCAGATTTCGAGTCAACAACACCTGTTGCTGCTAAGAGATCTACCCAAGTTGGAATTTCTTCCTTAGATGACACCGTTGTGCGCGGAAGTTCTGCTAAAGCTGATGCCAGTGTTGCTTCATCTAGTTCAGAAAGTTCACCTTGCCCAAATAATGCGCGTGCTGCAGCTTCAACGCGCTGTGTTGTCTCTTCTGAATGCACCAGTGAAGTCAATTCTCGTGCAAGGGCACGGTGCGCTTCGCGCAATCCTGGATTTTCGTTATGAGATTTTTCAAGTTCAGTAATTTCTGCGTGAGACTTAAAGGAAAACACCTTAAGGAAATTAATAACATCCTTGTCATCGCTGTTTAACCAGAACTGGAAGAAAGCATAAGGCGAAGTCATCTCTGGGTCTAACCAAACTGACCCACCCGCAGTCTTACCAAATTTTGTTCCGTCAGCCTTCATCAGCAATGGAACAGTTAATGCATGACCGCTCCCCTGCTCAACACGACGAATCAGATCAAGACCGGCAACAATGTTTCCCCATTGATCAGAACCACCTACTTGTAATGTGCAATTATTGCGGCGATAAAGTTCTAGGAAATCATATGATTGCAAAACTTGGTAAGAAAACTCGGTATATGAAATTCCGCCACCTTCAAGACGAGCTGAAACAGAGTCTTTGGACAACATTTGGTTAACGCTAAAGTGCTTACCAATGTCTCGCAAGAATTCAATTGCACTAAGCGGTGAAGTCCAATCTAGATTATTGACAACTGCTGCAGGATTTTTCGGTGCATCAAAATCTAGAAATGCTGAAACTTGGGTACGGATACGGTTGACCCATCCTTCAACAATCTCTGTGCTATTGAGTGTGCGCTCTTCATTCTTTCCACTGGGATCACCTACCAGACCTGTTGCACCACCCACTAGAGCGATCGGATTGTGTCCTGCTAATTGGAAACGACGCAGAACTAAGAGAACTACTAAATTACCCGCGTGAAGTGAAGGCGCAGTTGGATCAAAGCCCACATAGAGAGTTGTTGGCTTCTTTAGCGCTTCGAGCAACGCTTTTTCATCAGTTGTTTGGGCCAATAATCCACGCCAGCGAAGATCTTCAATCAGGTTCATGCGCTCATCATCTCTGAAAATGCAGCACGTTTGCTGGCAATTTCCTTCTCGGTCTTTGTATTGGCGGCTAAAGCATCTTTGATTTGTGCAGCTACGAGAATAGGGGCAGTTCCACCAGATGTAGTGCGTGAATTGATTGCACCATGGACTGTAAGAACATCACGTACTCCCCCATCTAGTTGTGGGTGCACCTGCAAAAATTCAGCATCCGTTAATTGATGTAACTGACGGCCAGATGTATCACACATCGCCACGCATTTTCCGGCAGCATCGTGTGCATCGGCAAATGGAACGCTCTTCTTTGCCAGGTAATCTGCGATTTCGGTTGCAAGTGAGAATCCAGTCGGCGCAGCTAAGGCCATCTTGTCGCGATCAAAATCTGTTGTTGCAATCATTCCGGTAACTGCAGGAAGTACCAACATCAATGTGTCAATGCTGTCAAACAAAGGCTCTTTGTCTTCCTGCAGATCTCGGTTATATGCAAATGGCAATCCCTTAAGCATTGTTAGAACACTCATGAGATTTCCAACGAGGCGACCAGATTTACCACGAGCAAGCTCTGCCATATCAGGATTCTTCTTCTGCGGCATGATTGAAGATCCAGTTGAGTATGCATCTGCAACCTTTGCCCAGGCAAACTCTTGCGAAGACCACAATGTCCATTCTTCGCCAATACGAGAAAGATGATTTCCGATCATTGCGCAAACAAACAAAGCTTCGGCAACATAGTCACGATCACTGACCGCATCGATGCTGTTGGCAAATGTTGCTGTGAATCCCAAGTTCTTTGCCGTAAATGCTGGTTCGAGTGCAAGAGATGATCCAGCCAATGCTCCGGCACCTAGTGAACTAACAGATGTGCGAGACAACCAATCATTGATTCGATCCAGATCACGAGCAAAAGCATGTGCATGCTTTGCTAATTCATGCCCAAAGGAAACTGGTTGGGCATGTTGAATGTGAGTAAACCCAGGTGCGGGATCGTTGACATACTCTGTTGCTTTTTCAAGGAGCGCTACTTGCAACGCAGTAATCAAACGGGCAATTTCTAGCATGTGATCGATTGAGAAAAGTCGCAGATCTGTTGTTACTTGATCATTGCGTGATCGGCCTGCCCTCAGTGCTCCCCCAACTGCGCCCAACTTTGAAGTTAATCCACGCTCTAGAGCGCTGTGGACGTCTTCATCGGAATCGATTGCTACAAACTTGCCAGAGGCAACTTCAGTCGACAATTCATTGAGAGCTTGTGCAATGGCTTCGGCATCCTTAGGAGCTATAAGGCCGCTCTTTTTCAGGATTGCTAGGTGCGCTTTTGATGAGCGTAAATCGTAAGGAGCTAAGCGCCAATCAAAGTGCACGCTTCTAGACAGCGCAAAGACTGATTCCTCAGGTCCTTGTGCAAATCGTCCGCCCCAGAGAGCCATTACTTCCTCTTTCCATCTGCTTGTGCGTAAGCAAGCAATTCTTTCGCTAAATGGGCTCCACCTGTGGCTTTCTTGGATACCAAGATAATCGTGTCGTCACCGGCAATGGTGCCAATGACCCCAGTTAACCCCGCATGGTCTAAGGAACTTGCTAGAAATTGCGCGGCTCCTGGTGGGGTATGAATAACAGCCAAATTAGCACTGTGGTCAACAGACAAGATCAGCTTTGACGGAAGCGGGGTACTGCGAACAATCGCATCATCGCTGCTTTCGCGTATTTGATAGGTACTTTCGCCATCCTTATTGCGAGCACGAACAGCGCCAATCTCTTCAAGATCACGACTGGCAGTTGCTTGTGTGACTTTGTAACCAGCTTTCTTTAACAACACAACTAGATCTGATTGTGAATGCACTTGGCCCGATTGAATTAATGCAATTGCTTTAGCCCTGCGAGCCGATACTGATTGAGCATTACTTACCATCTGTAATCACCTTTCTAAATATTGAAATAAACTTGGTGATCTGAGCATCTGAAACAATTAAGGCCGGTGCGATTCGTATTGTGGTTGCATTTGCAGCATTGACAAGTACTCCCGCATTTCGCATCGCATCTGACACATCCGATGCTTTGAGCGATTCAAGTTCGATACCAAGCAATAAGCCTGCCCCACGCACTTCTTTCACACCTGGGATGAGTGCAAGTTCCTGGATTAAGTGCGCACCCTGCTTTTCTACCTTGCCAAGAATTTTCTTTGACTCGATAAACTCAATTGCAGCCAAACCAGCTGCCGTTGTAACCGGATTACCACCAAATGTTGAGCCATGATCTCCTGGTTGGAATAAATTCGCAGCTTTTCCTAATGCAATCATCGCACCCAGTGGCAGTCCACCACCTAGCCCTTTTGCCAACGTGATGACATCTGGCTTGATCCCAGAGTATTCATAACCAAACCAATCACCAGTTCTTCCCATTCCAGTCTGAACCGCATCAATAACGAGCAGGGATCCATTCTTGTCACAGAGCAAACGAAGTTCTTGTAGATAATCAGATGGAGGAACTATTACTCCCGCCTCTCCCATGATGGGCTCAATAATTACCATCGCAGTTTTCTTACTCACTGCTTTGCGCATCGCATCGATATCGCCATAAGGAACATGTTTAACGCCCTTGATTAATGGCAAGAAAGGCTCGCGCTTAGAAGGTTGGCCAGTAAGTGAGAGAGCGCCCATTGTTCGTCCATGAAAGGCACCCTGGGCAGCAACAATTCGCACTTTACCTGTGCGACGTGAAAGCTTGAGTGCTGCTTCATTTGCCTCAGCTCCAGATTGGCAGAAGAAAACTTTCGCAGTCTTATCACCAGTCATTTTCGTCAGTTTTTCAGCTAGCGCAATTGCATTGGGGTGCGCATAAAAATTACTGACATGGCTCAATGTTGAGACTTGCTTTGTGACCGCCTTAACAATCGCAGGGTGTGCGTGACCCAAAATGCTTGTTGCAATTCCACCGAGAAAATCCAAGTAGCTTTTGCCATCTCCATCAGTTACTACTATTCCCTTGCCTTTTATCAAAGTGATGGCTGGTTTGCCGTAGTTGTTCTGTAATGAACTGTCCCAACGAGTTAAATACTTCTTGTTATTCATGCAACCACCAACGTTCCGCCAGTACCAGCAAGTGCTGATGCAAAGCTATCGGGATCTGTTCCATCAATAATGCGAACCGCCTTAGCACCAAATGACAGCGCATCGAGTGCGGCCTGCACCTTAGGTGCCATGCCTTCTGCAAAACCCACCTTAATCGCTTCGAGTTCGCTTGCAGAGATAATGTCAATCAGAGAATCTTTATCAGGCCAATTGCGATATATCCCCGCGACATCAGTCATGACGATCAAAGAGGATGCGCCTAGAGATGCCGCGATAGCCGCTGCTGCAAAATCTGCGTTCACATTCAAACCTGTTTTCAGATCTTCATCAGAAGAAACTGGTGCCACTACCGGGACGATCCCTTGTTCGAGTAATTCAAGAAGTGCAGCTGGATTAACCCTCTGTACATTGCCGACAAGTCCCAGATCTGCCGGAGTACCATCAATTAACTGTGTTCGTTTGTTGGCAATGACCGTGGGCAACGTGCGCGCAGACATCGCCTGTGCCTTGATTCCGACTTTGCCTAGTGTGGCTGCAACTTCATTACCCACTTGATTAACCAATACATCTTCAACAACATCAAAGATCTCTTGGGTTGTAACTCGAAATCCTCCGACCCAAGTGCTGACAATTCCCTTGGCTTTTAGAGCCACATCTATTTGTGGGCCACCACCATGGACAACTACTACCTGCTCCCCCACCTTTTGTGCAGCCGAGATAGCTCTTGCAAAGTTACCGTTCTCATCCTTCATTGCATGTCCACCAAATTTAACGACGATCATGTTGAATACGCAGAATTCTCGTGGACGTAATCATGGGACAGATCATTTGTCTTTATCGTTGCGCTATGGGTACCGATCTTTAGGTCGATCACAATCTCGACTAGACGGGGATCAAAGTTCACCTTTGATTTATCCGCATCGGGTGCGCTGTTGGTACAGACCTGAACACCATTGAGCGAAACATCAATTGTCAACGGATCCATCTGAGCATTTGCTGTTCCAACTGCTGCAAGCACGCGTCCCCAGTTTGGGTCTCCTCCGAAAATGGCAGCTTTGAGCAAATTGTTGCGCGCACATGCACGACCAATCGCGACAGCATCTGATTCAGATTCTGCATTGATCACAGAAATCTCAACTGACTTTGTCGAACCTTCCGCATCTGCGATCAATTGCGCAGCCAAAGATCCACACACCTGCATGAGCAAATCTTCAAGTTGCTCATCTGAGATTTTGATCCCGCTTGCACCTGATGACATAAACAAGACTGTGTCATTTGTTGATGTGCATCCATCTGAATCAATGCGATTAAACGTACGATCCGTAACGCGAGAAAATACGTCTTGTGCATTGTTTGAAACAATTGCATCTGTCATTACTACAGAAAGCATGGTGGCAAGAGCTGGTGCCAACATACCCGCACCTTTAGCAATTCCTGCAAACTCAACCCCATGTTGGGAAGCAGTAGTAATCTTTGGCACTGAATCTGTGGTCATAATCGCTCTGGCACTTGTTTCCAAACCATCATGTGACAGAACCGGAGCAACCAAATCAAGACCTATTAGAATCTTATCCATTGGCAAGAGCTCTCCGATGAGTCCTGTTGAACAGACAATTACTTCTCCTGCTGAAATCTGCAGTAGTGAACCCACATGCTCTGCGGTTTTATGAGTGTCAGCAAAACCTTGTGGCCCGGTGCAAGCATTTGCGCCACCACTGTTTAGTACAACAGCGCGAACAATCCCGCCTTTAGCCACTTGGCGTGACCAAATAACTGGAGCAGCAACAACCTTGTTGCTCGTAAAAACAGCGGCCGAATCAAAGTTAGGGCCTAAATTCTGTATCAGCGTTAGATCAAGTGCGCCGCTGCTTTTTAACCCTGCTGCAATAGATCCTGATGCAAACCCTTTAGGTAGTTTCATGCGCCAATGCCATCTAGTGCTAGACCGCTAATTTCTGCCAGTCCACAGATCAAATTGGCGTTCTGAATAGCTTGTCCGGCAGCACCTTTACCGAGATTATCAATTGCAACAGAGACAACTAAACGATTTGTGTGTTCGTCAACTGCCACCTGCAACTGAACTTTGTTGCTTCCAGTAACAGCACTTGTCTTTGGCATTTGACCTAACGGTAAAACATCAATGAAGAATTCAGAGGCGTAGTGCTTTGCAAAAAGATCATGGGCTTGCTGTGTGGTAAGAGCAGAGGTTAGTTTGGCTGTGATGGTTGAGAGAATCCCACGGGGCATTGGTGCAAGGATTGGAGTAAAAGAAATCTTTGCCGGCTTCTGCGCTACAGCCGAAAGGGCTTGCTCAATCTCTGGTGTGTGCTGATGGACGCCACCAAACTTATAGGAGGTGAGCGATCCCATAACCTCACTTCCAATCAGATTGATCTTTGCATTACGTCCAGCACCTGTTGTTCCTGATGCTGCAACAACGACAATGTCTGATACATCGATCATGTTTAGGGCCGGTGCTATGCCTAAAGCAATAGAGGTCGCATAGCAACCAGGATTTGCTACCTTGCTTTCCTTTTTAATTGCCTCACGTTGTCCAGGTGCTAACTCAGGTAATCCATACACCCACGCGCCTGCGTGCTTTCCGCCGTAATACTTTTCCCACTGGGCAGCATCTTCTAATCTAAAGTCTGCGCCAAGATCAACGATCTTCACAGTAGCTGGAATCTTTGCGATCAACGACGCTGATTCACCATGTGGGAGTGCAAGAAAAACTAGCTCGAGGGTTGAAAAATCGATCGAATCGGTTGATACAAAACTTCTACCCGCATAGCTTTGAAGCTGTGGATGCACAGCTGTCACCTGCTCCCCCGCATTTGAATGCGCACTGACCACTGTTACTTGAAAATGTGGATGGATGGCAAGCAACCTTAAGAGCTCTCCGCCTGCATACCCGCTTGCACCGATGACCGCTGTTTTCATGGGCTAAGCGTAAAGGATATTCTATAATTATGCAATCTTATGCATAATTATGCGGTACGGACAACAGCTCCGAACTTAGCCACTGCAACGGCAGTAGCCGCCTCACGCATGGCCGATACCTCTTCGCCTGTAAGGGTGCGATCCTGTGCTCGGAAGACCAGCGTGAAGGCGAGCGAAATCTTGCCATCACCAATCTTGTCGTAGCGATCAAAAAGGGTGATGGATTCAAGCAACTCCCCTGCGCCTTCGCGAAGTGCACCTTCAATATCTGCCGCACTTACAGTTGATTCAACAATCAAGGCCACATCTTGAACAGCAGCTGGCATTGTGCCAACAGTTGTTGGTCGAACCAGCGCCGAATCAGGCAGTGCACTGAGGGCAACGGCAAAAGCCACTGAGCGTTCAGGCAGGCCATAGGCGGCAACTATGCGTGGATGAAGTTCACCTGCATGTGCAACAGCTTTGCCATTAACAATTAATTCGGCGCAACGACCAGGATGCCATGGGGCTAGATCTGAACGAGCAACGCTCCATTTGAGATTACACAGCGCCAAGACATCTTGAGCATAAGCGATTGCATCCTGCCAATTGTAGGCACGTGCCTTGCCTTGCCAATTTTCATTTTCCGTTTTTCCGACAAACAATCCTGCAACGTGATATCCCTGTGGTGGAACACTTGCAAAGATTTCATCAATAAGCTTTTGATTAGGTCGCTTAGATAGATCAGGTGAGACAGCTGGTACCAATTTCTGCGAACTCCGAAAGATTGAACCCATCTCAAAGATTGCAAAATCTTTTGCGCCACGGCTGATATTGCGTTGAGCAACTTCAATCAATCCAGGAACTAAGTGAACACGCATCAGCGGGAACTCTTCTGACATTGGGTTTGCAACTTTATATGTAGAAGCACGCTCCCCCACAAAACCCATGGAATCAATAGTTGCTTGATTGGTAAATGGGAAGGTTTGAACTTCTGCCAGTCCTCGGCTTGCCAGCATTGTGGCTACTGCCCGGCGACGCTTTTGCGTTGGGGTCAATGTTGCATGCAAAGGACGTGGAGGCAATACAGAAGGAATCTTGTCGTAGCCGATCATGCGAGCTACCTCTTCAGTAAAGTCTGCAGCCGTCAAAAGATCTGCTCGCCATGATGGCGGATCTACTGTGAAACTCTTCTCGTCAACATCGCACCCGATAACACGAAGTACCTCGGCTACCTTCTTGGCTGGAATATCAAAGCCCAAAGTCTTGGAAACATAAGCAGGATCAATGGTGACCAAAGGTGCATATATAGGCTCTCCATCAACCACAGTTGCCACATGCTTGGCTGAACTATGAGCGGTAAGCAGTTGCACGAAACGAGCAGATGCAAACTCAGCCAATGATGGATCAACACTGCGCTCTAAGCGACGTGATGCTTCAGATGAAAGCTTGTGACGGCGAGAGTTCTTTGCAATACACACTGGGCAAAAATGAACAGCTTCAAGTGCGATATCAGTTGTTGTCTCTGTAATTTCAGATGATAATCCGCCCATAGTTCCAGCAAGTGCTAACGGTTGATCGTCATCACACACCATGAGGTCATCGGCATTTAACATTCTTTCCTGACCATCAAGTGTTACAAACTTCTGAGCTTTACCGGCTCGTTTAACAGTTAGGCCACCCTTAATTTTTGACTTATCAAATGCGTGCAAAGGCTGACCAAGTTCTAACATGACGTAGTTTGTAACATCGACAACTAAAGAAATAGAGCGCATACCCATCTTTTCGATGCGTCGGCGCATCCAGATAGGTGTTGTGGCTTTTGGATCAAAGTTAGACAAGGTACGAAGGTAGAAAACAGATGCCGTTGACTTGTCTGCAATCTTTGCACTCACACCTTTGCCGGTCTCTTCAAACTTTAATGTTCGCAAGGCTTCAACAGGATCTGTGAACTTCAACCCCAAAGACCCCGCCACCTCACGTGCTATGCCGCGAATGCTTAAGGCATAACCACGGTCAGGGTTGACCGCAACATCAAAAATAACATCATTGATCTGCAGCGCTTCAATGGCATCCCCGCCAATTGCTACTTCACTTTCAGCAAAAACCATGATGCCAGCGTGATCATCGCTAATTCCAAGTTCGCGGCCTGAACAAATCATTCCATTGGAGGTCTTGCCGTAGGTTTCGCGTGCACCAATTTTAAAGTCCCCTGGCAGCACTGCTCCCGGCAAAGCTGCGACAACTAAATCCCCCACTGCAAAATTAGTTGCACCGCAAATAACATAACGAGTTTGTCCTTCACCGCAATCCAAACCAACATAGCGAATAGGCTTTTTAAACTCAGTTATCTCTTCGATAGATAAAACCTTGGCAAACCTAAGCGGACCCGTTAAATCAGCGCCTTGCTTAATGATCTCTTCAACCTCAAATCCAACCCGAATGAGTCCATCTGAAATTTGCTCAGCTGTTACAGATGCTGGGATATCAACAAACTCTTTAATCCAGGACAAAGGCGCACGCATTACAGGCCAACTCCAAACTGACGTGTAAAGCGCAGATCGCCTTCAACGATGTCGTGCATATCGGTAATACCGTGACGCACCATCAGCGTGCGCTCAAGTCCCATGCCAAAGGCAAACCCACTATAAACATCTGTATCAATCCCACAAGTAGCAAGCACCTTTGGGTTAACCATTCCGCAACCGCCCCATTCAATCCAGCGATTATTAAAGAAAATATCTACTTCAGCACTTGGCTCAGTGAAAGGAAAGAAAGATGGCCGCAATCGTGTTGTGACATCTGGACCAAACATATGTCGAGCAAAGTTATCGAGCGTTCCTTTGAGGTGGGCCATCGTGATGCCCTTATCAATCACTAGTCCTTCTACTTGATGAAAGACCGGACTGTGGGTTGCATCCAGCTCATCTGCTCTAAATGTTCGTCCAGGACAGACAACATAAATTGGTGGCTCCTGTGTAAGCATGGTGCGGATTTGCACAGGTGATGTGTGAGTTCGCAAAACCATTCCAGATTCAACTGGTTCGATGAAAAAAGTGTCCTGCATTGTGCGTGCTGGGTGATCTGCGGGAATGTTAAGCGCATCAAAATTGAGCCATCCTGATTCAAGTTCAGGACCTTCTTCAACAGCAAAACCTTGCTCAATAAAGAAATCAGAAACTTCATTTTTAATAATTGTAATTGGATGTAAACCACCACGATGTGAGCGATTTACTGGCAAAGTGATGTCGACAACTTCTTCAAGCAAAACTTTGCGATCACGTTCGGCTTCAAGTACTGCTGTTGCATCAGCTAAAGCTTGGGCTATCTCCGCCTTTGCCTCGCCAATTACTTTTCCAAAGCTTGCTTTATCTTCAGGTGAAAGCGCACCCAACCCACGAGATGCCAAGGCAATTGGAGATTTGTCCCCAGCATGAGCAAGTCGGGCAGTTTTAAGAGAATCTAGGTCTGTGGCGGAGGCGAAAGCCTTACGGGCATCTTGTACCCAGGTTGAAATCTCCTCAACGCGCATAGGCATAACTCTATCTTGTAGCCCTTTACTAACGTGGCATATTTGATAGGTGATACATAACAATCGAAGCCGCCGCTGAAAGATTGAGGCTTTCGGCATTGCCCGGCATCGGAATACTTACGACCTCAATCGATTCCATATTCTGCCCCGTCGTCAATCCGCGAGCTTCATTTCCAAATATTGCGAGGGTGTCCCCCGACATTTGGTACTGACTTAAACTCTTTGATCCTGCTGCGCCAAGTGAAAACGCCTTAACTCCCGTTGCTAGAACTTCATCAATAGCAACAGATTCAAATACTGGAATATGCCACAAAGATCCTGCAGTACTTCGCACAACCTTAGGTGAATACATATCAACGCTACCTGGTGAAGTAATGACCGCATCCATTGCAAATGCATCGGCTGAACGCAAAATCGTGCCGGCATTTCCTGGATCTTGCACCTCTGAGAGGTAAATGAATCTGCGGGATCCATTAAGTGCGATTGAATTCAAATTAACCTGCGGAATCGTGCACACCGCCAGAATTCCTTGTGGCGTGATGGTTTCTGACATTTCCTTCATTACTTCATCACTGACATCAACAACATTAAAGGCTGACAAATCTGAAACTTCTTCAACCTTGCTACGACCCTTGTTGGTTACATATAGAGTTTCAATTCTTGGTCCACTGTTTGAACTCAGTGCTTCGCGGGCACATTGCAAACCTTCTGCAACAAATTGGCCGGCGGCTTTTCTTTCCTTTACGCCCCTTGAACCAATAAGAGCCTTAACCCGCGCAACATGTGGCGAGTTAAGGCTCTCAATCATTATTGGAACTTAGAGTGCTGCAAGGCTCTTGCGAGCTACATCAACAAGTGTCTTGAATGTTGCAGGATCATTTGTTGCCAGCTCTGAAAGAACACGACGATCAACCTCAACACCTGAAGCCTTTAGGCCCTGGATGAAACGGTTGTAGGTAAGACCATGTTCGCGGCAACCTGCGTTGATGCGTTGGATCCATAGACGACGGAAATCGCCTTTCTTATCTTTACGGTCATTAAATGCATAAACCATAGAGTGCGTAACTTGCTCTTTCGCCTTTGTGAAAAGACGTGAACGTTGCCCGCGGTAACCGCTTGCACGTTCTAGAGTTGTACGACGCTTCTTGGCTGCGTGGACTCCGCGCTTTACTCTCATTTAACCGCTCCTTACTTCAAACCAAG
>CANLAC010000020.1 GCA_947488645.1 Actinomycetota bacterium
ATGGCAGCAATGGCTCTGTTGCATATAGCGGTAGTGGTGAAATAAAGCAGTCTGCGTTTGAGGTCGAAGTAAAAGACACTACCGGCGCCGGCGATGCATTTATCGCGGGTTACTTGGCAGGCATTGCCCATGAGTTAAATCCTGCTCAATGCTTGGAGATAGCAGGCAAGTGGGCTGCAAGTGCGGTTCAGGTGAACACATCTATTCCGCCAGCATTTGAAGTGGTTAAAGCTCAATGGGGAATAGACTTAATTCCATGAGCGCATTTAACCAACGTATTGAGCCAATTCGTGAGCTCATGAAGGCAAAGGGGCTAGATGCTTTTGTTGTGCGCCGAAACCCCAACCTGGCATGGGCTATTGCTGGTCGAGCTCATGTGCCAACAACGATTGATGCTGCTTGCTTTGATTTAATTATTACGCAAGATTCTGCAACAGCAGTTACTAATGTTGTTGAAGCCCCTCGTTTGATTGCAGAAGAACTTCCAAATGAAGTTATTGTCAAAACTGTTAAGTGGTCTGAAGGCCGTGATGCTCAACTTCCCACTGGAGCAAAGGTTGGCAGCGACCAACCAGGTGGGGACAGATTAGATTTAGGCACTGAAGTTGAGATGATGCGAGCATCTTTAATTGCATCAGATGTTGAACGATTTAAAGAAATTTGTGTTGATGCTGCAGTTGCTTTGGGAAATGCAATGAAGCAGGTTGAAAGTACTGATCGTGAAATCGATGTGGCAGGTTTAATTTCTCACTCTTTGTGGCAAGCAGATTTAGAGGTTGCATTTTTAGGTGTCGCTGGCCAAGAGCGCGTTTCTAAATTTAGACACCCGCTTCCTACAGATACTGTTATTGGAAATCGCGTTTCTGCATCCATCTGCGCAAAACGCAAAGGTTTAATTGCTTCCGTTACGCGCATCGTTACCTTTGGGCAAGTAGCAGATTCAATGATTAACGATTACACCTCAATATTTAAAGTTGAAGCTGCGTTACTTGATGCAACAGTGGTGGGTAAGGCTTTTTCAGATCCCATTAACGCTGCAATTGCTGCCTATCCTGCCAATGGTTTTGATGCCGATGAATGGACCAAGCACCATCAGGGAGGACCAACTGGCTTCTTGCCTCGTGATTGGCCAGCTAATCAGGCAACCACACGCTTGATTGCCCAGAACCAACCCATAGCGTGGAACCCAACAGGCAAGGGATGGAAAGCTGAAGACACCATCCTGGCTACAACTTCAGGCGTAAAACTGCTCACCAACGACCCAGATTGGCCCGCTTTTGAGGTCAATGGTCGGACCAGAGCATTCCTACTTCAGAAATAGTCCTCATCACGGTCCTATAACGAAGCGCAAAATGGCCTATTTGCCATTGACTCGCGCCTATTCCAGTGGCACTCTCTGCCAAGAGGTCTTACCACTGGAGGTTTAAATGAGCACCGTTGCTCTTGTCGCATTAGCGCGCCCCACCTTCGACCTCGGATGCGCCCAAGCCAATTTTGATAGCGCTCGAGCATTGCTCACTGAGCTTGGAGCCACAGTAGTTGGACCAACAGAATTAGTAATGACAGTTGATGATGTTGCAGCGGTAGAACTTCCAGATGCTGATCTACATATCTTGTTTATGGCCTCCTTTTCAGATGCATCACCTGCAGTTGAGCTATTAGGAAAAGTTAAAGGCCCCGTTCTTGGTTGGTCCATGCGCGAGCCTGGTGAAGTTGGCGAGCGTTTAAAGTTGAATTCAATGTGTGGAGTAAATCTTGCAGCACACGCACTGATGAATGTTGGCCAATCAATTCGCCATATTCATGGAAATGCAAATGAGCCACAGGTACGCACGGCACTTAAAGATGCGCTCGCAGGAAAAATGCCAAGTGCTTCCACACCTGAAAATATTGTTGGTGAACTCGGTAGCCAAGCAGATGCGCAAAAAGCTTTTGATTGGCTAAAGGGAAAGAAAATCGGCGCAGTTGGTGAAGCACCAATTGGGTTTACACCGTGCGTCTATGACGCCCAACAGATTCGCTCACTCTTTGGATTAGATATTCGCCAAATTTCAATTGATGATGCCTTTGGAAAGATTTCAGAAGTTAAAGAAGAAGCACGTGAATTAGCATATGCAGGAGCAGTTGCAGCTCAACCTTCTCTTGCCTCTGTAAATATTGATGAAGCTAAAAAGGTTTACGGAGTCGAAGTTGCGCTAGATAAATGGCGTGAGGATGAACTACTCGATGCAATTGCAATCCGTTGCTGGCCAGAGTTTCCAACTGAAATGGGAGCCTGCATTTGCTCCTCTTTGGGGCGTCTTTCAGACCGTGGCACGGTAACAACATGTGAGCGTGATGTATTAGGCGCAGTAACAATGATGATGTGTGAAGCACTTGGCTCAGATGAAAACTACCTCGTAGATATCGTTGACCTAGATGCCGAACAAGGTTTAGTGCGCTTATGGCACTGCGGATCTGCAGCAACAAAGCTCGCAGCTGATCCCAAGAATGCAACACAAACAACACACTGCAATCGCAAACTTGGCGTTGCAGGTAATTTTCCGCTCAAAACTGGACCAGTAACACTGTTCCGGATTGATCGGGATGTAGATCCGAGCAATCGCACGGGTTTACGAATGGTTGTGAGCCGAGGGGAATCAATCCCTGCTCCCAATCACTTCCAAGGCAATACCGCAACGGTTATCACTCAACCTGATGCTGCTGCGTTAGTAAATGGAATAGTCACTGGTGGATATCCGCATCACTTGGTCATCTCGTGGATCGATGTGCGACCAGGTATTCGTCAGATGGCAAAGATGTTAGGGATTCCCCTCACAGAATGGTAAACAACAACTACAAACCCTCGAAAGCAAGGATAAAAATGAAAACTAAAGGACACAAAGCCTTTGCTTCACTCCGTGCTGGTGTAGTTGCAACAGTTGCTGCGGCACTTGTTGTAACACCACTTGCGGTTGCACATGGTGCCGAAGAACCAGCGTTCGGTAAGAAGTGCACAACAGAAGGTGTAAGCACAGGACAAAAGACAACATCACTCATTTGCGCTGAAGGCTCAAATGGAAAGCTAACTTGGCAGCGTGTGCGCCTTGGATCATCAAAGGCAGCTCCAGTTGCAGCACTTACTCCACCAAAGGGAACAATTGAGTTCCACCACTGGCGCGGAGAAGACAAGGCAGTTCTACAGAGCATCATCGATAAGTTCGAATCTCGCTATGTAGGAACTAAGGTCAATCAGGTCATCATGACTTCTGGTGACTATGGAAACCTCGCACTTACAAAGATCAGCGCAAACCCAAAGGCTGCTGCTTTTGTAACAATGCGCGGTGGACAGTTCGATAACTTCTATAAGGCTGGCCTATTGAAGGACCTATCTTCACAGCGCTATGCACAGCAGAACTTCATCCAGAGTGCTCTTACTCCAGGAACTGTTGAAGGAAAAATCTTCGGACTTCCATATCAGTCACTATTTAACAATCCAATTTACAACGCAGAGATGTTTGCTAAGAACGGTTGGAAAGTTCCAACAACTTGGACACAGACTCTTGCATTCTGTAAGACAGCTAAAGCAGCTGGATACATCCCATTTGCATGGCCAGGTGCTACTCGCGGTAACGCAGGTCAAATCCTGAATTCATTCATGATGAACTCTGCTCCATATGCAACTGTGTTGAAGAACGCAACAGATATCGATAAGGGTCGCGCTGACCTAACTATCGATTGGTTCACAAACATTGCTAAGCAGTACAAGCAAATGGCTGATGCCGGATGCTTCCCTGCAAATGCAACTGGTTACACAGACACTGTTGCACCTGCAGATTTCGCAGCAGGTAAGGCAGCAATTTATCCAACTGGAACATTCGGAATGAGCTCAGTAACAAAGCTCAATCCAGATATGAAGGGAAAGATGAAGATTATGGGCCTCATCACAACTGATGCAAAGCCATACTATGAAGGAATCACAAACAACACATTCATCTTGAGTGTTAACGCAAAGGCATCATCTACAGATCAGAAGATCGCTAATGCATTCCTCTCATACTTGGCTACAGCTCCAATTGCACAGGAATACGCTGTAGGAACTTCACAGCACGTATCAGTAATCAACGTTGACTACTCAGCTAACGTTGACCTATTGAACACATCTGACATCATGGGTAAGAAGCTGCTTCTAGCACCACGCTTCTTGTTCCTAAATCAGGGTGTAGTACGTGACAAGCTAGAAGATGCTTTGATCGCAATTGTTGGCGGCGCTGATATAACTAAGACGCTTGCTGATACATCAAAGATCATCAAGCAAGGCTTAGGTGCTTAATTAGCACAATAGTTGATAACCAGACCAGCCCCACCGCTTCAAGCGGTGGGGCTGGTTCTGGCCTACCTAAAAAGAAGAAGGCAAAATTCTTCGATTCTAAAGTTTTAGTTTTAATGGCGTTACCCGCTTTTGCAATTTACTCATTTTTATATCTCTATCCCTCAGTTTCGAATTTATGGAACTCAACTAAACGATGGGATGGCGTACTTCCACCTGAGTTTATCGGTGCAAGAAATTTCACCTATCTTGCGACAAATGATGACCTCTTTTTAAAGGTACTAGGAAATAACTTTCGATTTGCACTCGTCGTAGTTGTTTTACAAACTTCATTTTCTCTTTTATTTGCAACATTTCTTTTAAAGAATACAAAAACAACAATATTCCTTCGTGTTGTTTACTTCTTCCCAACTATTTTGTCCTCAGTATCTGTTGGCTTGATCTGGCTGTTTTTATATAACCCAAATTACGGGTTGATTAACGCCGCAGCTAAAAAAGTCGGCTTAATGAATGACCCCGGCATTAACTGGCTTGGGGATGGCAAATATGCCCTTTATGCGATCGCCATAACCCAGGTGTGGTTCCACACAGGTCAGATGGTTGTTATTTATGTAGCTGGATTACAACAAATTCCAGCCGAACTATATGAAGCTGCAGAAGTCGATGGAGCATCTAGATGGCAGCAATTCAAGAGCATTACTTGGCCTATGGCCCTTCCAACTACAGCTGTGGTTGTTGCCTATACAACGATCCAAAGTTTTAGAGCATTCGATCTGGTGTATGCCATGACCCAAGGTGGACCTAATAATGCGTCCGATGTACTTGTTACATTGATCTACAACACTGCTTTTGCAAGTTACAAATTTGGTTATGCATCTGCACAATCAGTTTTACTTGTTGTCATGGTTGTACTTATCACCTGGCTCCAGAGACGCACTCTTCGAGTCAATTATGGAGATAAATAATGCTGTATAAATCCACTAAGAATTTCCTTCTAACAGCATTTGCTTTTATAGTTTTAATTCCATGCTCAATTGTCGTGTTGGGAACATTCAAGACAGACGCAGAGATCTACTCAACTCCTCTGGCTCTACCGAAGACTTGGACATTGAATAACTTCCGAACTTTGTTTGATTCTGGTGGACTGATCACACCATTTAAAAACAGTGTAATTGTTTCAATGTCATCCGTTTTCATTACCCTGCTTTTAGCCAGCATGGCCGCTTATGCAATTGCTAGATCTGTCACAATTTCTGGCAAAGTTTTGTTCTTCCTATTCACTCTTGGCTTAGCAATTCCTGGACAAGTAAATATCATTCCAATTTATGTACTATTCGTGAAACTGCATCTCAATAATTCCCTGATTGGCTTGGTGCTAGTCAATATTGCACTGACACTTCCAATTTCCATCTTCATTCTGAGTGCTTTCTTCAAGGATTTATCTCGTGAGATGTTTGAGGCCGCAAGCATTGACGGTGCTGGCCATTGGCGTATTTTCCGTTCAGTTGCCCTGCCGCTATGTCGCCCAGCGATGGGAGCCACTGGAATCTTCTTGTTCGTGATCTGTTGGAATGATTTGTTGTATCCATTGATGCTTATTAGTGAGTTGAGTAAGAAGACTCTTCCTTTGATTTTGATTGACTATAGAGGTGAGTACTTCTCAAGTTTCAGTATGTTGTTCACTGCAATATTTGTCGCTTCTATCCCTATGGTGATCATGTATCTCTTCTTCCAGCGCTCATTTATTGCTGGCATTACCGCTGGAGCGGTGAAGGGATAGCGATGAGTGCAGTTGTTCCACTAGCCCCACAACGCGCTGCCAGAATTGCTACTCAACTCATGGAGTTGATCGAGCTTCAAAAGTTATCTCCAGGAGATCGTTTGCCACCAGAACGACAGCTTGCAGATTTATTGGAAGTGAGTCGTCCAAGTTTGCGTGAAGCGTTACACATTTTGCAGGCACAAGGGTTAGTTCAAATAAAGCATGGGCAAGGAACTTTTGTTCAAGAACCAATCGTTGCACAGGAGCTAAGAGCATCCATGATGACCAAAACTCATGGTCTCAATGAACTCTTTGATGCTCGCGAAGTACTCGAAGTTCCTGCAGCAAAGTGGGCCGCCGAGAAAGCAACAAAAGAAGATCTCCGCTTGCTCAGAGCAACTTTGAATCAAATTGATACGGTGACTGCAACAACTCCTATTGATTATGATCAATTGCAATCATTAGATGCAAAGTTTCACTTAACAATTGTTGGAATCGTAGGAAATCGATTCATTAATCAAACCCTGAATGTCTTGCAAGATGTAATGAAAATGTCAATGGAAACCACATTACGTCTACCGGGTCGCTCAGATATATCTAGGAGCGAGCACAATGAAATTCTCAGCGCCATTGAAAGTGGAAATGGGGAACTGGCTTCAAAGTTAACCTTGAAGCACATCACTGGAGCACGAGCAACAGCACTTGCTGATGCAAAAAAGAAAGACAGCAATTGAGTTCTGTCAAAGTTGTCTGCGTTGGTGTTATTACCGTTGACACAATTGCTTTAGTTGAAAAATATCCTTCAGAAGATGAACGTGTCCTAGCCCAAGAAATTTCTCGCGCTGGGGGAGGTCCTGCAGCAGTTGCGGCAGTTGCACTTAGTCGACTTGGAGTTAAGAGTGCAATAGTTGGAACCATCGGTGATGATGCAGATGGCAAGGAAGTTTTACGAATATTTGAAAAAGAAGGCGTTGATACAACTGGTATTTCAATCGGGACATCTGCAACCTCAGGCAGCGTAATTGTTGCCTCAAAAGAGCACAGCACGCGAGCAATAAGCACTCGTCAGCCAATGGTGCAGGCACCTATAAATCAAGCTGCTAAAAACTTAGTCGCTGCTGCGCAATGGGTGCATGTAGATCATGTCGGTATTAATCAATTACCTGCACTTGGAATCTCACGTGGAAATGGACCACAAATTTCATACGATGCAGGCTATGGGGTTGAATCCTTTGATCCAATAACAGTTGATTTGTTTGTTCCAACCGACCGACAGATGTCACTTCGCTATCCAGGTGTTGACTTAGCCGTTGCTCTTGAAAATGATTCAATGAAGGCAGGCAACACCGTTGTGGCAACACAGGGATCAGCAGGCAGCTCGGGCTTTTCTCCAGAGACAGGGCTAGTTACCGCTTCGGGATTTAAAGTAGATGTAAAGAGCACATTAGGTGCTGGTGATGTTTTCCATGGTGCACTCGTTGCACAGATTTTCCAAGGACATACTCTGCAAGAAGCAATGCGTCGTGCAAATGCAGTTGCCGCACTTTCTTGTCGTGGCCTTGATGGGCAATCAATGATTCCAACCACAACTGAACTTGACGCATACCTGGAGGCAAACAAATGAGAGCACCACTAACTAAATTAGCACGTCCATCAGGTGCTCTGGCAATGGTTGCAGTGGACCAGCGAGAAGCATTGCGTGGAATGTTTGCTGCTCATCAAAGCACACCAGTTCCTGATTCACAGTTAACTCAATTTAAAGTTGATGTTGCCCGTGAACTTTCACCATATGCATCTGCTCTGCTCGTTGATCAAGAGTTTGGCATAGATGCAATCATCGATCAAAAAGCATTGCAGGGATCTTGTGGGTTAATTGCAGCAGCAGACTTGTTGGTTGGTCCTGCAGGAGGCGCAGCAACTGAGACAGCAGTTGACCCAGATGTTGATCCAATTCGCATGCGAGACATCGGAAGCGTTGGACTAAAGTTTTTAGTTTTATGGCGAAATGATGAGTCACCAGATTCACGTGCACAGCTGGTAGAAGAGTTCAACAAGTTGTGCCAGATTTCCGGCTTGCCCTCAATTATCGAAATTATTGTGAAGCCACCTACAGACACTTCACGCAGTTTTAACCGTGAAGAAGAGCTAATCATTGCTGCCCGTGAAGCAGCAGCCTGGAAGCCAGATCTCTATAAGGCTGAAGTTCCATTTCATGGCGAAGGTGATCTCAACTTGGTAACCAAGAATGCTGAGAGAATTTCTGAAGCAATTGGATCTCCGTGGGTTGTGCTTTCAAATGGAGTAAAGCAACCGTTCTTTAATGATGCAGTTAAAGCGTGTGCCATGGGTGGTGCAAGTGGATTCCTTGCAGGACGTGCAGTCTGGGCAGACATAGTTGGTTCACCTGATATCCCTAAAGCACTGCGTGATATCTCTATTCCACGATTACAGCAACTAGCTGAAATCGTTGATACGCACGCTAAGCCCTGGAGCAGTTGGTAATTAGCTCTAACATTCTTTCTACTGCTTTCTCAGGATCATTCGGTGTTAGTAGTGTGACGTTTCCAGATAGTGATTCTTTCCAAAAGCTTTTTCCATCACTATCAATACTCACCTGACCTAACGTTGAGGCATCGAAAGATTCTGGTGCAAGCATTGCAATTGCCGCAATTGGATCATGGGGGATAGTCCAATCTTGATTTCTTGGTGTAATCCAACTCATGATTTCTAAATACAAAAGTTGCCCAAGAATTGGGGCATCCTTAATGCGATCTATTTCAGGCATTCGGATAATTGTTTTTTGAGAGTTAGGCAAATCAAGAATAGAAATTGGAATCTGTGATTCAAGAACGATCTTTGCTGCAGCTGTGTCACATTTAAAATTATGTTCACCCTTAGTCTGGGAAAAGTCACCGCCCATGATCCATACTCGCTTAACGTTCTTAACAAAATCAGGAGATGCTTCAATGGCACGTGCAATATTTGTTAACGGACCTATTGCGACAATCTCAATTAATTGAGGGCTCGCATTAACTGTTTGGATTAGGTAATCAACTGCACTCTTTGGATTGGGATTAAGGGAAGATAGATTCTTATAGTTTTTACCTTCCGACCCGCTCATCCACACTTCACGCCCAGAGATTGGTTGGCTCTCACCTACGAAGGTTTGCACATCTCTTTTAACCAATTCACATATATGCATCGCAATTGTTGAGCGAAGTTGGGTATCACCATAAACAGTTGTAATACCTAGTAAATCAACTTCATTTGATCCCAAAAGAACTGCCAGTGCGAGGGCATCATCCACATCCGTACCGATATCGGTATCAAGGATGACCTTATGCATTAGCCCCAGAGCTCTTTTATCTCAACAACTCGCCCCTCATTGATGCTCTTATGAGCAGCAAGTCCAGTAACCACGCTCGTTACTCCATCTTTCAAAGTGACTTCAGCAGGTGATGAGTTCAAGATTGCATCGCGGAACTTTGTGTGTTCGATATATGAAGCACCGTAATGGTGACCCATGTACTTAACATCGAAGTTATGAACGATTTTTTGCTCACTGCCAGGTGTGCGAGCTGCGCCAGTTTTCCAGCCTGAAAGCTTTCCAATTGACTCTCTACGAGATGCTCTAACAACCTGTGAAGGCAAGAAGGATTCAATCTTTCCCTCATCACCAATAATAGTCAGAATCTCCTTATCAAAAGATCCTTCGCCAAACATGCATAGATCTAACATTCCACGTGCGCCATTTGCATACTCCACAATGACA
The DNA here is from genome assembly GCA_947488645.1 of Actinomycetota bacterium. GTDB lineage: Bacteria > Actinomycetota > Actinomycetes > Nanopelagicales > Nanopelagicaceae > Planktophila. Next base: position 9,844 of record CANLAC010000020.1, read on the forward strand.
TAGGCGTTATCTAACATATTGGCTTGCTTGCCGTCATATTTTTCATCAAGGTGATTGACACTTTGTCCACCTGATGCAAATACTCTGATGGGTTGTTCTCCAACCACAATGTCCATCAAGTTGAAGTAGTGACAACATTTTTCAACCAAAGTTCCACCGGTGCGATCTGCAAAACGATTCCAGTTATCTACTTTTGGATAAAAAGGTTCACGGTGTTCCCGAATTGAAACTTGATGAATCTTTCCTGCATCTCCATCTTTCGCACGAGCGATTGCTTCGGCAACAGGTGGCATAAATCGATATTCAAGGCCCATCCAGGTCATGCCACTTCGCTTGTCATCCCAGGCAAGAATTGATTTCAAATCTTCAACTGTTGTGGCCAAAGGCTTTTCAACAAATACTGCTAAATCTGTTGCAAGTGCATCTTTTAAAACGGCTGTATGTGTGTCATTGGGAGTGGCAATTATTACCGCGTCGACTAAACCGGATTCCAGAAGTGCTCGATGATCGGTAAAAACCTTTGCACCAGGGGCCAGGGCAAGGGCTGCTTCTTGGGATGGCACATGAGGGTCACTCAGCGCCGTGACGACCGCCCCGCCCATGACCTTGATGTTCTCAATGTGCTCGCGGCCCATGCTGCCCGCGCCGATAATCCCGTACCGAAGCTCTGTTTTCATGGCAACAGGTTAGACCACTGAGAGAAATTTGGGCAGGGGGGTAGACGAAACACGCTCAACTGTCCTAGACTCCGGCAAGAGGTCAGACCACTACCCATTTATAGGTCAAGAGAGGCGTGTGTAGAAATGGCAATAACTCCACCGCAGTTTCTGCTCCATCACGATGGTGACAATGTCGCCGTTGCAATGACAGATCTGCAACCAGGAACAATTCACGGTCGTTCCGTGAAAGAGGGAACTGAGAGCACTGCGGTGTTAAATCACGCGCTTCCTCTTGGACACAAATTTGCACTCACAGATCTTGCTGAGGGCGACGCAATTATTAAGTACGGCATCAAGGTCGGACTTGCATCAGCTGCCATCAAAAAGGGCGATTACATTCACACACACAACATGAGGAGTTATCGATGGGAAGCAAGCCGCGCTTAACAGGATACCGCCGCGAAAACGGCACTATGGGTATCCGCAATCACGTAATTATTTTGCCTCTCGATGACCTTTCAAATGCAGCTGCAGAAGCTGTTGCAAAAGTTATTCCAGGCACAATGGCACTACCGCACGCATTTGGTCGTTTGCAGTTTGGTGAAGATCTTCAACTAACTTTTGACACACTTATCGGTACTGGCGTTAACGCCAACGTTGCCGCAGTTGTTGTTATTGGTATTGAGCCAAAGTGGACACAACGTGTTGCCGATGGAATTGCAAAGACTGGAAAGCCAGTTGCAGCATTTTCAATTGAAGGCAAAGGCGATCTACAAGTTATTCAAGAAGCTAGTCGCGTTGCAGCAATGTTCTTGCAAGATGCATCTGGTCTTGTTCGCACAGAAGCTGAAATGGGCGACATGATCATGTCAATCAAGTGCGGAGAATCAGATACAACTTCTGGTCTTGGCTCTTGCCCAACAACATCTGAGGCAGTTGACCGTTGGGTTGATGCCGGTGGAACTGTTTTCTTTGGAGAAACTTCAGAGCTAACCGGAGGTGAGCACCTCATTGCAGAACGTTGCATCGATGCTGCTACCCGCGACCTATTCCAGCTGACATATGACAACTACATCAAGGTTATTGAAGCAACTGGTGCAAACCTTCTTGGCTCACAGCCAACACAAGGAAATATTGCTGGTGGCTTAACAACAATTGAAGAAAAAGCCCTTGGAAACATTGCAAAGACAGGTTCTGTCCCTGTTGTTGGTGTTCTAACACCTGCACAGATGCCTGATCCAGCAAAGCCTGGCTTGTACTTCATGGATTCTTCATCTGCTGCAGCAGAGTGCGTAACTCTGATGGCTGCTGGTGGCGCTGTAATCCACTTGTTCCCAACAGGACAAGGAAACGTTATTGGTAACCCAATCGTTCCGGTATTGAAGCTGACTGCAAATATCAAGACTGCAAAGTCAATGTCTGAGCACATCGATCTTGATGTTTCTGGAGTCCTTCGCTACGAATACGACATGACTAAGGCTGGCGACATGATGATGGATGTCATTTATGACACTGTTAATGGTCGTCTATGTAAGGCTGAAGTTATGGGCCACCGCGAATTCACATTCACAAAGTTGTATATCTCAGCCTAATGATTCTGATTTCAGAAGATGTATGGGGAACTCCCTTCCAAAAACTGGAAGGGAGTTTTCCCATTACTCGCAATGATGATTTGTGGAGTAATCCTGAAGAACTCAAAGCTTCATTAAAAGATGCAACAGCGTTAGTAGTTCGCAATCGCACCAAAGTAACTGCAGAGATTATTACTGCAGCTCCAAAGTTAAAGGTGATTGCACGAGCCGGCGTTGGATTAGACAATATTGATATTAAAGCTGCAGATGCTGCAGGTGTTGTTGTAGTCGCAGGACTTGGTGCAAATGCTGTAAGTGTTGGTGAATTAACACTTGGCTTAGCACTTGCTCTATTGCGTAACGTTCCGGGCCATGATGTGGCAACACGTGATGGTGGATGGGTAAGAACACCAGGACGTGAACTATCTGGGCTTACTTGGGGACTTTTGGGTTGTGGTGCTACAGGTCTTGCAACAGCCAAACTGCTACAAGGATTTGGCTGTTCAGTAATCGGATATGACCCATATGCAAAGAATTTATCAAACATTGAGTTAACAACTTTTGAAAATGTTTTAAAGCGTAGCGATGTCGTCAGCATTCATATGCCATCGACTGCAGAGACAAATGGAAGCATCAACGCTGCATCACTTGCTTTGATGAAGCCAGATGCCATCATCGTTAACGTTGGCCGCGGAGAAGTCATAAATGAGCCTGACTTAACGGCGGCGCTTAAGGCTAAGACCATTGCTGGGGCAGCACTTGATGTGCGCGCTCAGGAGCCACCGGTTAAAGGCGAAATGGAAGAGATTCCTAACTTGATTCTGACACCTCACGTGGCTGGAATTACT
>CANLAC010000021.1 GCA_947488645.1 Actinomycetota bacterium
GACTATTTGTTGGAATGTCGATCTCTGATTCACATCCAACGGCAGGATTAATCATTGTCTGCTTAGGTTTTGGTGCAGCTGGTTTTGGAATGGGTCCATTTTTCCCTGCATTTAACCTGGCAGCAGCATCTATTCCAGGAATTGCACCATCTGTTGGATTAGCTCGTGTGGGGCTCATTGCTATTGCTGCTTACTTTGGTGGACCAACTCTTATTGGATTACTAGCAGAAATTACATCCTTGCCGGTGGCATTTGCCTTCCCGGTGCTTCTCTATATGGTGGTTGGTCTTCAATCAAAATACATCAAGGTGCGAGCCCTTAAGCAATAACCCACGTTTCTACAAGGGTAAAAATTGCAACTGCATAGAGCAGGAATGCAAAAGACTTACGCAGTAGCGCTGGATTCATCTGACCACTCTTGATTGAGGCAAAACGTGCAACAACAACAGCTGCAATAGCCATTGCAATTGGCACAGTCCATGTGACATCTGGCCAACTTTGGTAGTGAGCAAAGAATGCGGTGATTGAATTGATCGCGATGATTGCAAGTGATGTGCCTGCAGCTTTTCCTTGAGGGACTTTGAAGAAGAGAACAAGAACCGGGATGGCAAGAAAGCCACCACCGATTCCAAATAATCCAGTCATGGATCCGATCACAAGTGAGATCACTACAAGCCAGAAGAAAGGAACCTTCTTTTCTGTGCCAGCTACTGGCTTAATTAGCATCATTGTTCCTGCGGTTATAAGAACCATTGAAAGACCTGTAGTAATTACTGAATCACTCAAGCGATGGGCAATGATTGAAAAACCAATATTGGTGACAAGTCCCAGGGCCCAGATGATTGAAGCTTCTTTGAATAAAACTTCCTTGCTTTTTATTTTTGGAAGCAATCCCGAGATGGCTGCGCTTAAGACAACGGCGATTGCAGCTGTCGTTGCTGCCTGAGGGGTGAAGTCAAAGATGTATAAAAGGATTGGGACCGAGAGCATCGCCCCGCCGGCACCGATGAATCCAAGGACCGCGCCGATAAAGGCACCGGCCAGCAACCCACCAATGATCTCCATGGGGTAAGTGTGGGGCACCAAGGCCCCCTGGGACCCGAGGCTCAACACGCTCACGGGCTTGCTATTTGTCGGTGGCAAGGGCTATTTTTCGAACATCTGTTCGAATACCCACAGCCTTGAAAGGTAGCCTCACAAATGTCAGCCAGCCAGGTTAACTCCGCCCTTGATGTAACCATCGATGGGGCAACAACTCCTATTGAGTTCACCTATAAAGGAAAACGTTTTCGCATTCATGCGGTGTTATCTAGATGGTGCGAGGCAGGTGGCTGGTGGAATCGCATTAGTGATGGCAAGTATCGCCCTGATGATCAAGCACGTGCGTTGTGGCGGGTAGAGGCAGCTCCTATCGGCGCGCTAACAACCTTTGAACTAGAACGTGATGAAGTAACAGGTCAGTGGATTATTCGTAACGTATGAGCTTTATTCATCTCAATGTTGCTAGTGGCTATTCATTGAAATACGGAACTACACAACCTAGCGATTTAGTAGAGCGTGCGGCCCAGTTTGAAATGCCGGCGCTGGCACTAACAGATCGTGATGGGTTAGCCGGTGCTATCCGTTTTACGCAAAGCTGTGTTGATTATGGGATCGCACCGATCATCGGAGTCAACTGCGCCATTGATCTGGGCGATGCAAAGGGGCGCATCACACTATTGGCACATAGTGATGGGGGATGGCGCTCGCTATGCAGGTTGATGACATCACTGACAATGACAAGTGATACCCGTGTTCCAGTTTTAACTTTAGATTTCTTGAAACAGTTCAGTCAATACAGCACCAATGTCTATGCGATGCATGGACCTGAATCACCCATGAGCAGCGCAATACAAAATCATCGCTTTGATCAAGGGCTCTCTATCTTTAATCAAACCCGTGATCTCTTTGCTGGCAATGCAATTGAATGTGTTTCACATTTGGTGGCAGGCCGTGGTCCGCGATCTACTGAGCATGCTGCCAGGTCTTTAATCTTTGCTAGAGATAATGATTTAGAGGCTGTTATTACCAACGCTGTGCGGATGAAGGATCGCACTGATGGGCCGGTTGCAGATGTTCTCGATTGCGTGCGACAGCTAGTTCCGCTCCATGATCGCCATATCGAGCGTCGTAACGCTGAAGGCTTTTTAAAATCTAGTGATGAGATGATTTCATTGGCAGCAGAAATCGCACGAGCTGCAGGGGAGCGCACACCACGTGCATTACTCAAGACAACTCGTGAATGGGCAGAGCGCTCTTTGTTATCGGCCCAGCGAGATATTGGATTAGGAGCCGCCCACCTGCCAGAGCCCCATGTTGTAGGGGTAAATACCGCCCAAGAGATGCGTACTTTGCTGCGCACCCGTAGCGAGGCTGGCATTAACTGGCGATACAACAGCAGTGATCAAATCAGCAAAGCGCGCGCACGTTTAGATGATGAACTCGCAACAGTTGCAACACTTGGATACGAGTCATACTTTTTAACAGTTGCAGATATTTCTGACATGGCAAGGGATGCGGGCATTCGAGTTGCAGCACGTGGCAGTGGTGCAGGATCACTGATCTGTCACCTACTTGGTATTTCAGGGGTTGAACCCATGCAACATGGTTTGTTAATGGAGCGCTTTTGTTCACCTTTGCGTCGAGCCCTGCCTGATATTGATATCGATGTTGAATCTGCTCGTAGGTTAGAAATCTATGACATGGTCTTTAAGCGCTATGGCGATAGCAATTGGGCTGGAGCTAACAACCAATCACGATGCGCAGTTGTTTCTATGGTTGATACCTATCGGGCCCGCCATGCAATCCGTGATGCAGGAGCGGCCCTTGGTTTACCTGGCATGGAGATAGATATGTTGGCAAAATCAATGCCACATGTGCGTGCCCGCAATATCGCAGCGACTCTTGAATCCTTGCCTGAGCTTCGGCGCATGAATACATCTACGCCATTAATGGCAGCAACAATTGAGATGGCACAACGCCTAGATGGCTTGCCTAGACACCTTGCGATGCACCCATGTGCGATTGTTTTATCTGATGGTGGTTTTCTAGATCGCGCCCCGTTAATGACAAGTGCTGGGGGATATCCCATGGTTGCCTTCGATAAAGATGATGTTGAAGCGGTGGGATTGTTAAAGCTAGATGTACTGGGTGTCCGTATGCAATCAACGATTGCGTACTCGCTCAAAGAGATCGAACGGGTTCATCAGGATGTTATCGATATAGATACGGTGCCACTAGATGACACAGCAACCTATGAACTCATTCAATCCACTAGAACACTTGGAATCTTTCAGGTGGAAAGCCCGGGACAGCGCGAACTAGTAGGAAAGCTTGCTCCTAAAAACTTCACCGATTTAATTATTGATATTTCACTGTTTAGACCAGGCCCAGTAAAAAGTGACATGATCACGCCATTTCTAAAGGCACGTCATGGGTGGAGTTCAGCACAGATAATTCACCCTGATTTATATGAGATTTTGGCCCACACCGAAGGCGTTGTTGTCTTCCATGAACAAGTTATTCAAATCATCGCAACGATGACTGGGGTTTCTCTGGCAACGGCTGATGAAAAGCGCAGATCCTTAGGTGAGCGAGTTGGCCAACAAGAGGTGTGCGATTGGTTCTTTCCGGCAGCAACTGCCAAGGGGTATGAACTACCAATCATCAATGAGATTTGGGATGTGCTGCGCGCCTTTGCATCCTTTGGTTTTTGTAAGGCACACGCTGCAGCTTTTGCCCTGCCTACATATCAATCTGCCTGGCTTAAAACTCATTACCCGGCAGCATTTCTTGCAGGGGTGCTTACCCATGACCCTGGCATGTATCCCAAGCGCTTAATTGTTGATGAAGCACGACAAATGGGAATTGCAATTGCACCCCTTGATGTCAACGCATCTGACTCTGTCTATCGGGTGGAAGATCATGGCAACGCAATTCGTATTGCGTTATCAACTGTTGCTGGAATTAGCGATGGGGAGGTGCAATCAATTATTGCTGGTCGTCCATACATTGACCTGAACGATTTTGTGCGACGATCAGGATCTAGTACCCCAGTTACAGAAAGCATGATCCTGACCGGAGCATTTGATGCATTGCATATTGATGTTAATCGAAGAGACCTGCTGCTGCATTTTTCTGATCTACAAAAATCACCTAGTGCCGCCGTATCTGGTGCACAAATGAACTTAGGCTTTGAACCACCTGCACTCATTAGTAGCGGTCTGCCTGCAATGAGCCCAGCTGAAAGTGTGAAGTATGAAGTTAATCGACTAGGTATTGATATGTCCCGTCACATGATTGAGTTCTATGGGGACTTTTTAAATGCAATTGGTGCTGTGCGATCTAGTGATTTGCTAAAGCAACGATCTCAGTCATCAGTTCTGGTTGCTGGCATCAAGGTTGCGATGCAAACACCGCCAGTGCGCTCTGGTAAACGTGTCATCTTCGTAACGTTAGATGATGGATATGGGCTGAGTGATTCCACATTTTTCACCGATGTTCAGGGTGAATACGCCAATGTTTTGTACTCCACATCGCTATTGCTTGTGCGGGGCGTAACCCGCAGAACTGGGGCCAGGGGAATATCCATAAGAGCCACCGGGGCGTGGGATTTACGTGCTGCCTACGAAAGTTGGAGCACCAAACAAAGTACGCTCGCAATATGACAACGGAAAGTGCGCCAACCCAGGCAACGATTCTGCATGTCGATATGGATGCATTCTTCGCATCGGTGGCCGAAAAAGATAACCCTGAGTTAAAAGGTAAAGCTGTTGTAATCGGCATGGGTACGCGCGGAGTTGTCTCTGCTGCCAACTATGAAGCCCGCAAGTTTGGAATTCACTCTGCAATGCCTGTCGGACAAGCACGCCGGCTAGCACCGCATGCAATCTTTTTACCTGTTGATATGGCCCGCTACCAAGAGGTCTCAGGTCACATCATGGAAATCTTTGAAAGCTTCACACCGAATGTTGAACCAGTCTCTGTTGATGAAGCATTTCTTGATGTGACAGGTGCCAAGAAATTACTGGGCACAGGTCGTGAGATTGCCACAGCAATCCGAGCAAAGGTGGAAGCCCAAGAAGGTATTACCTGCTCTGTTGGTATCGCACCTTCTAAGTTCATTGCAAAGCTTGCATCGACTCATTGCAAACCCAATGGAATGTTAGAGATAACAAGTGATCGAATCTTAGAGTTTTTGCACCCCTTGCCAATTTCTGCGATGTGGGGAGTGGGACCAAAGACGGCAGAGGTGCTTGAGCGACTAGGGCTTCGCACAATCGAAGATATTGCAAAGCTGCCTCGCAACACTTTAATTCGTGCTGTTGGTGATGCAGCAGGTGCGAACTTGCATGAACTTGCCTGGGGGCGGGATTACCGAGATGTTGCCCCACAAGATGCCGAAAAAAGTATTAGCGCAGCGGAAACTTTCCCAACAGATTTAGATAACCCGGAGGAGATCCTGCGCGAGTATTTACGTTTGTGCGAGCGCGCAACTTCTCGTTTGCGCGATAAAGGATTGTTTGCCAAGACAATTAGCATCAAGGTGAGGTTTGGAGATTTCTCAACGATCAATCGTTCAAAGACATTGCCATTGCCAATAGATAGCACCCATGATGTGTATGAAGTTGTTAAGGGTTTATACCAAGGGCTACGAATTGAAAGAGCTCGCCTGCGATTAGTCGGAGTTTCCCTTGAGAATTTAAGTGAGGGAGCACCTGTTCAAATGCTGTTGGGCGAGCGTGAAAAGGGCTGGCGCGAGGCAGAAGGGGCTATGGATAAAGCCCGTGAACGTTTTGGAGATGGCTCTGTTAGACCTGCACGTTTGATCAAACCCAGCGACGATCAAGAAAATGAGTAGCGGGCAAGCACAATCTGTTCTATTGTGCGCCTATGGAACTTTCAGATCGCGAAAAGCGCTTACTTGATGAGATGGAGGCTGCCCTCTTAACCGAGGATCCACGCCTAGTTTCCGCACTTTCTGCTGGTCCTGCTTCACCTAACCGCCAGCGCATCATGATCGGCGGGGGCCTAGTTCTATTGGGTCTTGCCACCTTGTTTGGGGGCCTTGTTTCAAAGGTGACCCCCATCGGAATCCTTGGATTTTTGATTGCACTCAGTGGGGTAATCAGCGCGATTTCCAGCTTTACCCCTGGCGTTGGCAAGAAGGCACAAAAGAAGTCACGCTCACGCTCATCAATCAGCGATCGCATGGAGAAGCGCTGGGACAACCGAGGCCAAGAGCAGTAATCCACCAGTAAGTCACGCTCAAGCCCCTCCATGTGAGGGGCTTTTTTCATGCTCCCAGGGTGGGGAGAGGTGGGGCGCAAATGGGTTAAAAGTGGGAAAAGGTGGTTGAAAAAGGGGAAAAGTGGAGTAAAGTGGGGATTTGAGCGGGCACGAAAGTCCGCAGCGAACCTGGGGAAGGGGGCGCTGAAAATGTTTCTAGGCACCCACGAGCCACGTCTTGATGACAAAGGTCGCTTAATACTTCCCGCAAAATTCCGCGAAGAGTTAGCTGCAGGTTTAGTTATTACTAAAGGACAAGAACGTTGTCTTTATGTTTTTCCATCGAATGAATTTTCAGTAATTACAGAGACGCTAAAACAAGCGCCAGTCACTGCAAAATCAGCACGTGATTACAGCCGTGTGATGTTTGCTGGCGCACACGATGAAATTCCTGATCGTCAAGGTCGCGTAACAATTCCGCAATCACTTCGCACATATGCAGGATTAGAAAAAGAGTGCGTTGTTATTGGAGCAAATACTCGCGTCGAAATTTGGGACGCAACTGCATGGAATGAGTATTTAACAGATCGTGAAAAGAGCTTTGCTGATGTTTCAGAGGAGGTCTTTCCAGGTTTGTTCTAACTCTCATTTGTGGCCACTGCCGACCCTTCGAACGTAGCGACACCCCTTCCCCGGTGCCGTTGCTAAACCAAGATCCGTCGGCCGGCAGTGACCAGAGGTGAGAGTTAAAAAGTTAGTTCCATCAATGCACGAAAGGGGGAAAAGATGACCAGCACAACAGAGCATGTATCTGTAATGCGCGATCGCTGTGTCGATCTTTTGTCCCCAGCAATTGCTGCCTCTACTAGCCCTGTTGTTGTTGATGCAACTTTGGGCCTTGGTGGACATACAGAAACGTTGCTTCAGAAGTTCCCTCACTTAACAGTTATCGGTATTGATCGCGACCTAGATGCAATTGCAAAGGCAACAACCCGCCTTGCCCCATTTGGAGATCGCTTAAAGACAGCGCATTCAACCTTTGATGGCATTGCCCAGGTTGTTGCAGGATTTGGACACAAGCACATTGATGGCGCTTTATTTGATCTTGGTGTTTCATCAATGCAACTTGATCAACAAGAACGCGGTTTTTCTTATTCACAAGATGCCCCCCTTGATATGCGCATGGATCGCACGCAATCACTTACTGCGGGGGAGATCATCAACACCTATGAGCCAGGCCAATTGGTTCGAATCCTTCGCACATATGGTGAAGAGAAGTTTGCAACCCGCATCGTTGAGTCAATTGTGAAACAACGAGAAATAGCCCCAATGAACTCGACTACTCAGCTGGCTGAGATGGTTAAAGCGGCAATTCCAGCAGCAACTCGTCGCACGGGTGGCAATCCTGCAAAGCGCACATTCCAGGCCCTTCGCATCGAAACAAATGATGAATTAGGCACGATTACACGCGCACTGCCCGCAGCCCTTGAGCTTCTCAACGTTAGCGCTCGACTAGTTGTTATGTCATTCCAGTCTCTTGAAGACCGAATTGTGAAGCAGCTATTTGTTGCTTCAACAACCTCTGGAACTCCTCGCAATCTTCCTTTCGAGCTTCCAGAGTATGCCGCCAAGTTTTCAATGATTACCCGCGGTAGTGAAACTCCAACGGATGCTGAACTAGAAGAGAACTCACGCTCCCAATCTGTTCGTCTTCGCGCGATTGAAAGGGTGGCTGCGTAATGGCAATGACCGCCTTTGCTCCTGCGATTACTCGCTCAAAAGAAATTTTCGCTGAAAAGTCATCACAAGTTGTTCTCAAGCTTGTGCCAGATATATCAAGCGGAAAGCAAGCAGATCGAAAGTTCTTCGCAAAATTTGTGACTGTCGTTGGCGTTATTGGTCTCATGTTCCTTCTCCTGATCAATACCTTGCTGGCACAAGATGCATTTGAACTTACTAGCTTGAAGCTTGAGGCCAAGCTAGTCAGTGATGAGCGCGAAGCAATTGCACGACAGATGGACAAGTTATCTTCCCCAGATGCACTTGCAAGAGCTGCTGCCGAACTTGGCATGAAACCTTCAGAGAATCCAACCTTCTTGTCTCTCGACAAGCCTGTTATAGAGGTGCCAGTAAAAAATGGGTAACTTTTCACTAACACATAACAGAATCAGAGCCCTTATTTTTATGATGGCTGTGATTATGTTTTTGTTTGGGTTACGTCTCGTGCAGGTTCAGGCGTTGCAGGCAAATGATTATCGATCTCGCGCCGTTAATGAAATGGAAAAGGTTAAGACTCTTCAAGCCCCACGCGGTGATATCACCGATATTAATGGTGTGCCCTTTGCGCGCAGCGTTGCGGCAACAAGCATTGTGGTGGATCAAACCCAGATCCTGAACCCAGCCAAAGTCGCTGCGTTCGTTGCACCAATACTTGATATGAGTGTTTCTGATGTGCAAACAGCGCTGACAGGTAAGCGCAAATGGAACATGGTTGCAGAAAATGCTAAGCCTGCGACATGGCTAAAACTGGCAAGTGCTATTGATCAATACAACCGACAGTTTCCCGGAATAAGCCCAGAGCGCATTATCGGATTCTTCCCAGAGCGCAGCTACATTCGCGAGTATCCATCTGGTTCATTGATCGCATCATTGATTGGTTTTGTTAATCATGATGGCATCGGTGCAACCGGTCTTGAATCAAGTATGAATTCAACTATTTCTGGCAAGCAAGGCAAGTACTCATATGCCAATGGTTACAAGGCTGAAATCCCTGGTTCACAATCTGAAATCATCCCAGCACAAGCTGGAACATCAATTCGCCTTACAGTTGACCGCGATATTCAATGGGTGGCAGCTAAAGCTATTGCTGATGTAGTTAAGTCTTCTCGCGCGCTGAGTGGAACTGTAATTGTCATGGATCCAAAGACTGGCCAGATTTTGGCTCATGCAACAGCTCCTACATTTGATCCAAACAACACCTCAAAGGTTTCACTGGTTGCAATGCGCAACCCATCGGTTCAAGATGTGTATGAGCCTGGTTCTACTGGCAAGGTTATGACACTTGCTGCAGCGCTAGAAGAAAAGAAAGTTACTCCAGAGACTGTTCTAACAATCCCTTACGCATTAAAGCGATCTACAAAAGTTTTCCATGATCATGAACCACATCCAGATCAGCGCTTAACGACAGCTGGAGTTTTAGCTGTTTCAAGTAACACGGGCTCAATCAAAATTGGTGAAATGCTTTCAAATGACAAGCTATATGACTATTTAACAAAGTTTGGAATCGGCACAAAGACTGGTTCAGGTTTACCAGGAGAATCTCGCGGAATTCTTAGGCCGGTTTCTGATTGGTCTGGAACAACAGCGCCAACAGTGGCTTTTGGACAGGGTTATTCACTCACAGCAATGCAGGCAACAAGTGTCTTTGCAACCATCGCAAATGATGGAGTTCGCGTTTCTCCAACAGTAATTGCTGGAAAAAGTGACGCAAGCGGTAATTACACACCATCTGAAACCCGCGAGAGCGTTCGTGTAATTGGCAGTGATACTGCAGCAAAAATGCGTTTGATGATGGAGAGCGTGGTTTCTTCAAATGGAACAGCACCCTCTGCAGCAATCCCTGGCTACCGAGTAGCTGGAAAAACAGGAACTGCCCAACGCATTGATGACACCTGCGGTTGTTACCGCGGATACACCGCATCTTTCATTGGCTTTGCACCGGCTGATAATCCAGCCTACGTTATTTCAGTAACTATCCAAGATCCAAAGGGATTGCACTGGGGCGGCTACCTAGGCGGACCAGTATTTAAAAAGGTTATGTCTTTTGTATTGCAGTCAAAGGGAATCGCACCAACAGGAACCGCCGTTGTTCCATACCCATTAACTGAAAAGCAATTAATTGCTGCAAAGAAGGCCGCAAGTGTCAAGACCAATTGAAGAGTTCAAGAGAACCGTTGAGTCGGTAGCTGCAATAGCTAATGCGACCCTAGCCGGAGATGCAGCAACTGTTATTACTGGCCTAACACTTTCTAGCAATGATGTTCAAGAGGGTGATCTGTTTATCGCACTTCCTGGAGAAAAAGCACACGGTGCAGACTTCGCAAAAGATGCCATTCAACGTGGAGCAGTAGCCGTTTTAACTGATGCAGAAGGTGCTTCAAAGATTAAAGGCGTGCCGGTAATTGTCAGTGCCCACCCTCGTCGCGCAGCAGGAGTTATCAGCGCCTGGTTCTACAGCGAGCCAATGAGAGATTTGTATAGCGTTGGTGTAACTGGGACAAACGGTAAAACAACTGTCACAACCTTGTTGCACCAGATCATGTCTGCAGCAGGCCGTGAGAGTGGGTTAATCGGCACAGTTGAAACCCGTATTGGCAGTGAAACTCTTGCAAGCAAGCGCACAACCCCTGAAAGCAGCGATTTGCAGGCACTTTCAGCTGTTATGCGAGAGCGTCATATGCGCAACCTCGTGATGGAGGTTTCAAGCCATGCAATCGCACTTGAACGTATTCGGGGTAGCCACTTTGCAGTAGTTGCCTTTACCAATCTTTCCCAGGATCACTTAGATTTCCACAAAACTATGGATGACTACTTTGCGGCAAAAGCAAAGTTGTTTACCTTTGAGTTTGCAGACTTAGCCGTTATCAATATCGATGATGCTCATGGTGTGCAACTGGCTGCAAAAACAGAACTTCCGGTGATGAGTGTTTCCCGCCATGACCAGAGTGCCACTTGGCATTTCGTTTCAATAGCACCTGACTATTCCGGTGCCCATGTTGCGATACGTGGTAGCGGTGGAATTTTGATTGAAGGAAAAGTCCAGCTACATGGTGGCTATAACTATGACAATCTCTTGATGGCAGTTGCGATTGCCAATGAAAGTGGCATTGATCCAATTGATATTGCAGCCATATTGCCTCACCTAACAGGTGCAGCAGGTCGACTTGAATCGGTGCGTCTTGGACAGAACTTCACAGCACTTGTTGATTATGCGCACTCACCTGATGCTGTTGCTCGAGTGTTAGAAACTGCCCATGAAATTACAGATGGACGAGTTATTGCAGTCCTTGGTTGCGGTGGCGATCGTGACACTTCTAAGCGACCATTAATGGGTAAGGCGCTACATGATGGGGCAGATGTTGCGATCTTTACGAGCGATAATCCTCGCTCAGAAAAGCCAGAAGAGATTTTAGTTCAGATGACTTTGGGTCTAGAGATCCACGAACCAAGTGCGGTCATTCAAGATAGAGCACAAGCAATTAAGGCAGCTGTTGATCAAGCCAATGAGGGTGATGTGGTCCTTATCCTTGGAAAAGGCCATGAAAAAGGACAGGAAATCACAGGAGTTACCCACCCCTTTGATGATCGCGTAGAGCTTGCTCGAGCAATCGAGGATAAAAAGTGATTACTCTAACTGCAGCAGAGATCGCTTTATTGGTGGGCGGGGAGTTGCATTGCGACAAAGATTTGTTGGTATCAAAAGCTCCAGTGTTTGACTCACGTTTAGCTACTCCTGGTTGCATCTTCTTAGCGCTCAAGGGCGAAAAAGTTGATGGACATGATTTTGCAGCAGATGCATATCGCGCAGGAGCGATGTTTTCACTCACAACCCATCGCATCGATGGTCCGTGCGTTGTTGTTGATGATGTCTTAGAGGCACTGTCTGCCTTGGCCTCATTTGTTCGAAAGCGCCTCACTGGATTGACAGTTGTTGGTATCACTGGATCTCAAGGCAAGACAAGTACAAAAGACTTGCTAGCTCATATGCTCAGCGTTGCTGGGCCAACTGTGGCACCGGCTGGCTCATTTAATAATGATTTAGGATTGCCAATTACCCTGCTCCAATGTGATGAGCGCACAAAGTTTTGCATTCTTGAAATGGGAGCGCGCCATAAGGGAGATATCGCTCGGCTCTGTGACATAGCACAACCAAATATTGGAGTTGTGCTTGTTGTTGGTACCGCGCACCTTGGTGAGTTTGGATCAGTCCAAGCTATTGCAGAAACCAAATCAGAGTTGATTCACTCTTTAGGCCCAGATGGCATTGCAATCCTTGGTAGTTATGATCAATACACACCCGCCATGGCATCACTGCATAGTGGCCGCACAATTGTTTTTGGTAGCTCTCAGGAAGTGCGTGCCGCAGATGTTGAAATCCGTGAAGGTTGTCCTCACTTTGATCTAGTAACTCCTGCAGGACGAGACGCAGTTGGCATGCGGTTAGTGGGGGAGCACCAGATTTCAAATGCACTAGCTGTAGCAGCTGTTGGTACAGCGTTAGAACTTCCTATCGAATTAATCGCAAGTTCATTGTCAACAGCAGAAAATGCCAGTAAGTGGCGCATGGAACTCCATGATGTGTTTGGCTTATTGATTATTAATGATTCTTATAACGCTAATCCTGATTCGATGGCTGCTGCGATGCGCTCTTTGGTGCTCTTTGCCCAAGAACGTGGGGGAGAATCCTGGGCATTTGTGGGAAAAATGCATGAACTCGGCGAGTCAAGTGCTGCTCAGCATCAAGCAATTGGGACCCTTGCCCAAGAGATAGGTA
>CANLAC010000022.1 GCA_947488645.1 Actinomycetota bacterium
GCGCCCATTCCATCTGGAATACCGCGGACCATTGTGCCTGTGACTGCGTCGCCTACAGTTGCAATCGCTTTGATATCAACTGCTGCGTTCTTTGAAAGTACATAAACTGGCTTTGAGCCCAGTCCAAAAGCTGAGGCTGCAAACGCAATAGCTGTTACAGCCGCTGCTCCAGCAATAATTGGCTTAGTTATCTTCATTTTTCCCATTCCTAAGTAGAGGTTTGGGAGAATTGTTGTTTACCGTCCACTAACAGTTAGGGGACGCCGAGAAAACCTTTGGTAAATCTAGAGTGAACTTTTAGGCGTGGGTTCCCTTGAACTCGCGCTTATCTGCAATCCAGTCCATGAGCGCAAATAAAACGCCTGAAAGAACAAAGGTAAGGTGAATAAGTACTCGCCACACGGTGCCTTCGCCGACTTCAGCGTCGCCAGATAGTTCAATGAAATCCTTCAATAGCTCAATTACTGAGATCGCAACTAAAGAGCCAATTAACTTAATTTTGAGACCACTGAAGTCAATTGTGCCCATCCAGTGTGGACGATCCTTTGATTCTGTTGCCACATCGATGCGAGAAACAAAGTTCTCATATCCGGCAAAAATCACCATCAAAATGAGGTTAGCGAGCAACGTTAGATCCAAAAGCGCTAAAAGATCTAGAGTGAAGGTTTGGGCACTTGATTCGCCTACTTTTTCAAAGATGTGAATGAATTCAACAAGGAAACGATATGTCAGCAGAACTAGCGCGCCCACTAAACCTAAATACAGCGGGGCTAGTAGAAAACGAGAGCGGAAGAGAATTACTTCAATAGCATGCGAGATTTGGCTCATGGGTAAATTTTATCTCAACCCTCTAAAGAAAGCGTGACGAGTAGCCAATCCTCTTCAAGTTTCGCAGCTTCTGCCCCCAAAATCATCAATTCTGAAGCGATTGCGACCAAGCGTTCAGCATCAAAGGCAGCAGTCTCTTGTTCAGCGGTCAGGGCTGCAATTGCAACAGCGCACTTTCCCATCTGCCGTTCCAGTCTCGTTAGATCCTTTTTTAACTGTCGTTGTTCTGCAGCGCTAGATGTTTTTTTCTCTTTAACAACGGTTTCAACTGAGTTCATTGCTTCAGTGCGCTGTTCAAGATATTCATCAACGCCCCTTGGAAGATCTCGAACTTTTTTATCGCCTAGTAATCCAACAAATCGGTCGCATACACGCTCTAGGAAGTAACGATCGTGAGAGATAACAATTAGTGTGCCACCGTAGCTATCTAACAAATCTTCAAGCTCGGTTAGTGTTTCGATATCAAAATCATTTGTAGGTTCATCAAGAAGTAAGACATTGGGACTATCCATCAATAAGCGAGTTAGCTGCAAGCGACGCTTTTCACCGCCTGATAGATCACCAACTGGAGTCCATTGTGATTCTCGATCAAAACCAAGTCGCTCACAGAGCTGTGAGGCAGAAAGTTCACGGCCTCCACCGATTTCAACTCTGTTGGCAACTTGTTCCACTGCTTCTAGAACGCGCCAGGTTGGATCTAGCTCATCTAAGTGCTGAGTTAAGAACGCTGCTTTAACTGTCACTCCAGTTACTAACTTGCCTGCCGTTGGTTGAATCTCGCCAGTCAGGGTGCGCATTAATGTCGTCTTGCCAGCACCATTAACACCAACGATTCCGATGCGATCCCCTGGACCAACGTTCCAGTATAAATCATCGATAAGTTCGTTATCGCCAAGTTTTACCTGCACATGATGTGCTTCATACACAGTTTTGCCTAAACGATTGAGTGCAAACTTTAACAATTCACCAGGATCACGCGGTGCTGGCTCATCTGCAATCAAAACATTTGCAGCATCAATACGAAACTTCGGTTTTGATGTTCTTGCGGGTGCGCCGCGACGAAGCCAGGCTAGCTCTTTCTTGATCAACATATTACGGCGCTGATCCATGACTGATGCTTGGCGGGAGCGCTCTGCCTTAGATAATACAAATGCGCTATATCCTCCGTCATACTCTTCGACTTTACCCTCAACAACTTCCCATGTGCGCTCTGTTACCGCATCAAGGAACCAACGATCGTGCGTAACGACAACGACTGCTAAACCTTTACGATTGTTAATGTAGTTAGCAAGCCAAGCAACGCCTTCAACATCTAAGTGATTTGTTGGCTCATCTAGCAAAATTAGATCTAACTCATTAATCAGAAGTTTTGCTAAACCAACTCTGCGACGTTCTCCCCCTGATAACTGCCCAAACTTGCGATCAAAGATGTGATCATCAAAACTCCCAAACAATCCAGTAAATACTTCGCGGATATTTGGATCACTTGCCCACTCATGTTTTTCTGTATCACCTAAAACAACTTCACCAACGGTGCTTTCAGGGTTTGCTAAATCAACTTGTGATAACAACCCAATCTTTGCGGTGTTGGCTTTTGTCACACGCCCAGAATCAGGTGGCTCAATTCCTGCCATAACCTTCATTAATGTGCTTTTGCCTGAACCATTTCGACCAACAATTCCAATGCGATCGCCTTCGGAAACACCAAGAGAGACGCCTACTAAGAGCTCTTTGATATCAAAGGCTTTAGAGACATCTTCGATGTTTACAACATTGCGCGCCACGGTAGGAGAGCGTACCTTTCCCTCATGAAGGTAACTGACCGCGAATACGCGCTAGAGCTAGATAAAAACGATCCTTTAGCCCATTTCAAATCTCAATTCGTGATTTCAGACCCAGAAATGTGTTACCTCGACGGTAATTCGTTAGGACGGTTACCAAAAGCAACGATTGCAGCAATTAATGATTTGATGACCAAAGAATGGGGTCCTGAAGTTGTTACTGGCTGGAGCCACTGGGTTGATGAAGCGCAGCCAACTGGTGATCTATTAGGCGAAGCAGCATTAGGCGCAGCAGCAGGGCAAGTACTGGTCTGTGACACAACTTCGGTTAATTTCTATCAACTATGTCTTGCTGCAATTCATGCACGTCCAGGCCGCAAAACAATCATTACCGATGCAGCTAACTTTCCAACTGATCGTTACATCCTTGATGGAATAGCAAAGCAGTTCGGTTTAAATCTTGTCATCATTGACAACGAAGATCCTGCAATCGCTCAGCATGAGCGAATCACAACTGAAGTTCTTGCGCCATATCTAACTGATGATGTTGCCTTAGTAACTCTTGAAGTAATCCAGTATCGATCTGGTGCGCGCACAGATTTGAAATCCATAACAGATCAGGTGCGTGCAATCGGTGCTTTGGTTGTGTGGGATGCAAGCCATGCAGTTGGAGCAATTGAATTGAACCTGGATGCAAATGGTGTGGATCTTTGCGTTGGGTGCACATATAAGTACGGAAACTCTGGACCTGGTTCACCTGCTTGGCTCTATGTTTCAAAGCGAGTGCAAAGTGAATTACAAGTTCCAATTCAAGGTTGGTTTGCTCAAGATGCACAATTTGAAATGGGACCAGTTTTTGAGCGTTCACAAACAATTCGTGGCTTCCAGATCGCTAGTCCATCGTTGATGGGCATACGTTGCGTGCAGACAGCGTTTTCGATGATCAAAGAAGCTGGCATCGATGCAATTGCCCATAAGGCTGCAGTTGGAACACAGATGATGATTGAGCTGTATGACGCTTGGTTAGCACCACTTGGCATTGAACTAAACACTTCACGTGATGCAAAAGAGCGCGGTGGACATATCTCTCTTGTTCATCCAGATGCAGCACAAATATGTGTGGCTATGCGCACAATTTCAAATGTAATTCCTGATTACAGAACACCTAATTCAATCCGATTAGCTATATCTCCCCTCCCAACTTCATATGTTGAAATCTGGGATGGGTTTGAACGTATGCGGGATTTAGTGGCATCTGGCCGCTATAAAGAAGCAGTAGAAGGTGGGTCTCGTGTCACATGAGCGAAAACTTTGATTCAGCACTGACATACACATCCTACTTAGCCGTTGACGAGCTTCTTAAACTACAACGCCCACTTTCTACAGGACCAGAACATGATGAGATGCTTTTCATCATCATCCACCAAACATATGAACTCTGGTTCAAGCAATTAATTCATGAATTCAAGCAAGCACAAGTTGCAATGGAATCAGGCGATTCGCATTACTCGCTAGCTATCTTGGGACGCATCAGAACAATTCTTAAAGTCTGTGTTACACAGATTGACATCTTAGAAACAATGACACCGCTGCAGTTCAACGCCTTCCGTTCATATCTTTCATCTTCAAGTGGATTCCAGTCCGCGCAGTTCAGAATGGTTGAAGCATTATTAGGTCGCCGGGATAGCAAGATGGCAGGACACCTACCGTTAGATATTCAAGAGCAGATTAAGGAAATAACCGTGCGCAATAGTGTGTGGGATTCAGCTCTTGTTTATATTTCAAAGCGTGGTCATGCAATTCCAACAGAGGTTTTAAATCGCGACAAGTCAACTGCCTATGTTGCAAATACTTCTGTGCAAGAAGTATTGCTAGAGGTTCACCGCAAGGATCCAGAATCTGCAATGGTGTGCGAGCGTTTAGTAGATATTGATGAAGGTATGCAGGAATGGCGCTATCGCCACGTGAAAATGGTGGAAAGAACAATTGGCCACAAGATTGGTACCGGTGGATCAAGTGGGGTTGCCTACTTAAGCAGCACCTTGTTTAATCCAACTTTTCCAGATCTATGGGAGATCCGTTCTAGTTTTTAGTTTGGCAGACCTGCAATAACGATCTCTGAAAGATCTTTGCGTGTTCGAGGTGCAACCTCGCGATCATAGGCAGGACCTTCTAGTTGTTCTGCAGGTGCTTGCTTGCCAATAGCCATAATCACAATAGGAACTGCGCCATCAAATAACGCTGCGGCTTTTTCATGATCAAAACCAGCCATCTGATGAACAACATATCCACGATGATGGGCCTCGATAGTTAATTGTGCTGCAGCTAATCCGCAGTCATACATAAAGGTTGGAATAGCAGTTCCATCTGCTTGCGCTGGTGTTCCGGCAATTGCAACAAAGGCCGCTGCGCGCTTTGACCAGCTTTGGTTAAAGGGCACAAGGCATTCAAGCAGCGCAGTGAAATTTGCGTCATCTCTCTTGCCTGCGATTAATCGCCATGGCTGAAGATTGTTAGAAGATGGCGCCCAACGAGCAGCTTCAAGCACTGCAAGTAAATCTTGATTACCCATTGTTGCCATCGCATCAAGTGAACGTGGGCTACGACGCTCTGCAATGAGATCGTGAATTTCTACTGAAGTATCGGCTCTAGTCATTTGCCAATCCTACTGGTGAACTATCGACTGTAATAAATGAAAATCGTGATGATTGACACTACTGCGCCACCAGAAATTAAAAAGTATTTAACCCATGGCTTCATGCCTGTTCGCTCAGCTGCTTTAGCTGCTAATTCCTTTGTTTTCATCATGACTCGACCGGCCCATGCAAACTCAGTTGCCAAAATACCTAACCCTGCCAAAAGAATAAGGATTCCTGGACCTGGGCCAATTAATGCAACAGAGCCTGCAGCAGTGATTCCGCCACCGATAACACCAATAATCACGCGCCACACTATGCGACCTGCCTGGGTCTTTTTAATCCAAGAGCGAAGATTCATTTTGTTTTTGTCACAATCATTTCTTTTCCATAGGCTGCAAATGCTATCTCTTCTCGGCGCTTTCTGTAATTTGCTGAAGCGCCTTCAATTATATGCTCGTATCTAGTAGCAGACTTAATCAATGGGTGTAGTTCTGCAGCAGTGGTGTGGCTACCAAACACGGGCGGTGCTTGATCAATTTCCTGCACAGAAATGTGTGGATTTAAGAAGCGATAGACCAATGCAACTCGGCGCAAACCTAGGTTTGCAACATGGCGTAACCCACGGTTGATGTGATCCTGAGCCATCAGGCGAGCAAAGGTAAGTGTCTTTGCGCGAACTGGTTTTAGTTCAATCGCTAGCTCATACAACATCGCTGCAATCTCTTGGCCACCAGTTGTGTTGGGTAGCTCTGCGCACTTATCCGATAAACGCTTACGCACGGCAGGATCTTGCAACATCTTTACCTTTTCAGTGATGTCAGCCAAATCTGCTTGGTCGGCGCGCAAGGCAAAGCCAAAGTCATTGCACCACTTAGCGCGCGCCTCTTGATCATCTGTTCCACGGATATTTGAAACGAAAACTGTAGGAACTTGCGCTGGCAAGAGCTCATGAACACCGTTATAGCCAGTTGCACAAATACCAGCATCAAAGGCATGTAATACCTTGGCAAGTGGGAAGTAACGAACAACCTTTAGGTCAAGACCTTCGGGCGCAAGTGAATTGCCATCTTTATCAACTGGTGCCTTAGTCAAGATAACCTGCAGATCTTTCCATCCGAGTAATCCTGATAATGCTGCAGTTACCTTCTCATTCACATCGCTGTCACCCGTGCCAAGTTGCACAAGTGCGGTTGGGCGTTTGAGGTCTAAACCAAGTGCCCGGCGCGCATCATCGCGTGACATCGCATCTTCTTTACGGAAAAGTGAAACAGGAGAAGTTAAAATAGAGTCTTTACGGTTTGCAGTTGGACCAAAGTCATAGGCACGTGCAATATCTCCTGGCTCAATGATTTTGTCCATCATCTTTGATTGCAACCCTAGAATGAAACGCTGAGGTTTTTTTTGCCACAATCCACGACGCACCCACACCAACTTCAAGTGTGGGTTGGCATTCTTTGCTGCAATCACCCCTGGATAAGGAACAACGCCATCAAATGACACAACCTTTGCGCCAGTTTCTTCAGCTAATGCTAAAAGACGATCGCGTAAATACACATCCCATTTTTCACGGCTCATCCACATTCGATCTCGGCCGGGAATGTATTCACATCGAATCCCCATAAATGCAGGGACCTCTGCAATGCCACCAGCCATTGAAACAATTATTGGGTTAGCAACATCTTTGAGCGCAGTAGCAACCGCACTTGCTCGTGCAAGGTGTCCCATTCCAACTCCATTGCTTGTAGCAAGGATGATGGTTGGCTTTTGGCTCATGTAATTAAATACTCCACGATAAATGTAAAGGAATTGTCGTTCTGGTTGCATCGATTGATGAAAGATCAGATCTGCTTGGCATTATGAAGACATCGTTATAGGTGAGGTCATGGGATGGTTCATTTATGAATAGCACGTAGGCAAACAATACTCAGGTAGGATAGAAGAATGTCTAAACCACTCATATCTGTACGTGGGTTGACCAAGGTTTTCGGGGATCTCACCGCAGTAGACGGCGTTGATTTTGATGTTGCTAAGGGTGAGTCCTTCGGATTGCTGGGCCCAAACGGTGCCGGTAAATCAACCATTATGCGCATCTTGGCTGCAACATCTACTCGCACATCGGGCACTGTTGAGATCTTGGACAAAGATCCTGAAAAGTTTGGCCCACTTGTCCGAGCACACCTAGGTATCGTTCCACAAGAAGATAACTTGGATGGCGAATTAACAGTTACCGAAAATCTCTTTATCTATGGTCGCTACTTTGGCCTTCCTAAGAAGTTCATTAAGACTAAAATCGAAGAACTTCTAGAGTTCGCACAGCTTGAAGAAAAGCGGGATGTAAAGGTTCAAGCACTGAGCGGTGGAATGAAGCGTCGCTTAACAATTGCACGTGGTCTTGTGAGTGAACCAGATATTTTACTTCTTGATGAGCCAACTACTGGTCTTGATCCACAAGCTCGACATATTTTGTGGGATCGCTTGTTCCGCTTAAAAGAACAAGGAGTAACTCTTGTTCTAACAACTCACTTCATGGATGAGGCAGAACAGTTGTGTGATCGCCTTGTCGTAATGGACAAAGGTGCGATCATGGCCGAGGGATCACCTCAAGGTTTGATTAAACAGTATTCAAGTAAAGAGGTTCTTGAAGTTCGCTTTGGTAGCGATCGCAATAAAGAGGTTGCACCTCAGTTAGCACAAATGTGTGAGCGTATGGAGACTTTGCCTGACCGTCTCTTGATGTATACCGAAGATGGGGAAAAACTTCTAGAACAAATCGCTGCTGCTAAGATGCATCCAACAACATCATTGGTTCGTCGTTCCTCATTGGAAGATGTTTTCTTGCGCTTAACTGGAAGAACACTGATTGAATGAACACGGGTATTGATGTTCCGCAGATTCAACGCTTTGGTGCGCTGTATATAGCCTCAGCACGTTTGAAATCTATGTCTAAGTGGAAGGCGATTATCGCCGCCGTGGACATCGGAAATCCCTTGTTTTACTTGATCGCCGTAGGCGTGGGCATTGGCGTTCTAGTTGAACAAGGCTCTGGAACAAGTGGCACAAATGGCATTAAATACATTGCTTTCATCGCACCTGCCCTATTGGCTAATTCTGCAATTGCAGGGGTAATGGATGAAACCATCTTTCCAACTATTGAAGGCTTTAAATGGCGCAAACTTTTCTTTGCCCAAAATGCAACACCCATTACTGGACGCCAAATAGCTCTGGGTGTTTATCTCTCAGCACTATGCCGGGCGCTCTTTAGTGTTTCTATTTATTACGTACTTCTTATTGCTTTTAACGTTGTGGAGTTTGGCCCAAGTATTTTGCTCATCCCTATTGCAGTTCTTGGTGGTGGCGCTTTTGGTGCCATTATTTTGTTCGCTGCAGCAAAGATTGAAAAAGATGATCAGTTCTTTAATATTCTTGGACGCCTAGTAATCATGCCAATGTTCTTGTTCTCTGGAACATTCTTCCCTTTGTCCTCAATGCCAATCTACTTACAACCCATTGGTTGGATTTCACCTCTATGGCATGCCACAGAACTTGGTCGGGAAGCCGCATTTGATTACGGAGTTAGCAATCTAATGATTGCAGTCCACTTCATCTTTTTGTCTACCTTGGTAGTTGTTGGTCTAATTCTTTCCATGCGCCAATTTGAACGGAGGTTGGCAAAGTGAGTGCTGCTGTTGAAATTGCAGAAAGAAGTAAATCTACGGCGATGTATGCCGGCCGTCCTTATGTGTTACTAGAAAGAGGTTGGCTAGCATTTAGATCAACTAACTGGATCCCTGTTGTGACAGGTTTTGTTGAGCCAGTTCTTTTCTTATTAGCTTTTGGTTACGGCATGGGCAATCTTGTTGGAGACGTCACCACTGGCGACACAACAATTGATTACACCTTGTTTATTGCACCAGGTTTACTCGCAAATAGTGCGATGAATGGTGCAATTTATGATTCAACGTGGAATGTCTTCTGGAAGCTCAATGAATCCAAGTTATATAAGACAATGCTTTCCACGCCTCTTGGGCCGCTAGACATTGCACTCGGTGAGATCAGTTGGGCCTTGATTCGTGGTCTGATCTACTCACTAGGTTTCCTTACTGTCGTCACCGCACTCGGTCTCACCCCTAGCTTCTGGGCGCTGCTGGCAATCCCTGCCGCATCACTAGTGGCATTTGGCTTTGCCTCCTTCGGAATGGCAGTGACCTCTTACTTCAAGACTTACCAACAGATGGGCTTCATCAACATCGTGTTATTACCGATGACTCTGTTCTCTGGCTCCCTATATCCAATCTCTGTCTACCCAGATTGGGTGGAGAAAATGATCATGGTTTTGCCGTTGTGGCATGGCATCGAAATGGTTAGAGCATTTTGGTTTGGCAATCTCACTTCAGGGGTTCTAGTCCACATTGCATACTTCCTTGTAATGATTGCTGCAGGACTATTTGTTACATCACGCAGATTACGTGCACTCTTCCTTCGTTAATCAACACTAAAGGTTGCATCAGGAACTAATGCAGGACATTTCCAACCAGGTGCAATTACTGGTTCAAAATGCCACCATTCGTTTTCAAAAACGCGACATAAACCAAACTTCGATCCATTAATTTCTAGCCACCCTGCACCAACTGGTTCATCTGGATAATTAACATCTATTACAACTCCCCAGGGATG
Organism: Actinomycetota bacterium; assembly: GCA_947488645.1. Taxonomy (GTDB): domain Bacteria; phylum Actinomycetota; class Actinomycetes; order Nanopelagicales; family Nanopelagicaceae; genus Planktophila. The sequence goes on from CANLAC010000022.1 coordinate 9,923, forward strand.
ATGTGACACAAGTGGTGGTGCAACCCATTTACTTGCCTCTTGTGCACTTCCATATTTTCTGACAGCTTGTGCGAATAAAGTTTTTTGCCGAGACAGGGTTCTAAAACCGGATGCGATATAGAGAGCTTGTCCATCTTTCTTTGCAGCAGCTTGGGCCGCTTTAAAGCGATTCATAAGTTGTTTATCTACCACCGATGGGCGGATTAGTGAGTGTGAGATTGCACCCGCACCTAAGGAAAGTTCAGTTTTTTCACACCCTTTTATTACATTAGATATACGGATTGTGTAATTCGTCTTATTTGCACAACTTAAGGGAATAGTGTCGGATGCATGAGAAATCCCATTTATTGACAAAAAAGCCAATAAAAAGGCTAAAAACGCCCGACTTTTACGCATGCCCTGAGTGTAACGGGGTTGCTTTTTAATTAAAGAGTGAGAGAATTACCTCTAGTTAAGAAATTAACTAAAACGAACCGGGAGAGTACTTCTCAAACGAGTTTCAAACGCTGAAACCTTTGCCGTACAAGTTTTACAAATGCTGACACAGAGTAATCACAAGCAGACTTTTAGATTTGTCCCTACAACATCAGTTCCAGTAGACCCGCAGAGGGTTGAAGCTATTCTCAAGCAAGAATGGGAACTATTCACCAAAAGTACTGGCAAGAGCGCCGAAGAGAGCCGCCGTTCCTTTAAATCTTTGCCCTTAGGCGTTACATCTAGCTTCCAGCACTGGGATCCATACCCAATCTCAATCGTCTCTGCCAAGGGCGCATACATGACCGATGTCGATGGTCGACAGCTCCTAGATCTGTCTATGGGCTTTGGCGCGATGTTTGCAGGTCACTTAAATCCAACTGTTATTGAAGAGATCCAAGGATCACTAACTACAGGAATGCTCTTTGTTACACCATCACCAACTTCAACTGATGCTGCAGAAATGATTTGCAAGCGATTTAAAATTGATCAAGTTCGCTTTACAAACAGCGGTACTGAATCAACAATGTATGCAGTTCGTGTTGCACGTTCTGCGTCAGGTAAAATGGGAATTCTTAAAGTAGAAGGTGGTTACCACGGTAGCTACGATCCTTTTGTTGTTTCAGCCAAACCACCGCTAGACAAAGCCGGCGATCCTGAAGAGCCTACTGCGGTGATGGATTCCAACTTAGTTCCAGGTGATATTTACGTTGTTCCTTACAACAATGCCCCTGCACTTGAAGCAATGTTTGAAAAGAATGCTTCAAAGATTGCTTGTTTCATCGTTGAGCCAGTTCTAGAAAATCTTGCAATCATCCTGCCGGATGCTGGCTACCTAGAGCGTGTTCGTGAACTCTGCGATGAGTACAACGTCATTCTTATCTTTGATGAAGTAAAAACAGGTCTTACAGCTGGTGCACATGGTGCATCTGTTCGCTTAGGCGTTGAGCCAGACTTAATCACTCTTGCTAAATCAATTGGTGGCGGAGTTCCTTTGGCTGCATTTGGTGGAAAAAAGAAGTACATGGATTTTGTTACAAACGGCAAGATGGCCCACTTCGGCACATTCAACGGTAATCCCCTTGCAATGGCTGGTGTTCGGGCGATTGATCGCCTTTGTTCAGATCAAGCACTCGTTGATGCTGAAACATTGAATCAGCAAGCATTAAATCGCATCAGCGAAATCATTGATGAGTACCAATTACCAGCACACACAGTTGGATTTGGCGTAAAGGGCTGTGTTACATGGTCCACAACACCAGTTCGTAACTACCGCGATTACAAAGCTACAGACTTTGGTATCGCTGAAGCACACTGGTTATTTGCACTCAACCGCGGAATCATCACTCCTCCAGGACTTGATGAGCAGTGGTTGATCTCTTTGGCACATGGCCAAAAAGAGATTGATCTACTTGTTGAAGATTTCCGCGAGTTTGCTAAAGCACTTCGAGCATAGCTCGCACTGCTGTAACCATCTGATCTAACGGCATCGTAGGCAACCCCGGAAACTCAGGGGCCTGCGAATCCATTAATGGCACATGTACAAAACCGCTTCGAATCTTTGTGCCTGCAAACTTGTTTTGTGCAACATAGAAAACATGGTTACACAAGAACGCACCAGCACTTAGTGATACTGATGCTGGAACACCTTTTGCTTTGATTGCTTCAACCATTTCTTTAATCGGAAGAGTTGTGAAGTATGCATCCGGACCGTTCTCAAGAATCTTTACATCATTACGCAATACGCCTGCATTATCTGCAAGACGTGCATCATCTAAATTGATTGCAACTTTTTCAGGTGTTATCTGCGTGCGACCTTCAGCCTGTCCTAAACAAATAACAACATCTGGATTGTGCTCTGCGATCAATGCCAATAAGTGTTCAGCAGATTGCGCATATGCGACAGGCAAAATAGCGGTAACAATGTTGTCACCGCTGATCTGCTTAACAATCTCACCTGAAGGGTTTGAGGTTGCTGTTCCGAAAGGTTCAAAACCTGTCAGCAATACTTTGGTCATGCCTTAAGTATTACCCAACAAGCCAAGATGCGATATCTACACCCTTCACAACAAGAACCATTAATACAAAG
>CANLAC010000023.1 GCA_947488645.1 Actinomycetota bacterium
TATTTTCATTTAGCGCAAAAGAGTGGTGGATTCTTCTGGGACTAATTCTCGGAGCACAACTGCTGGGGCATTCAATGTTTAACTCTGCGCTAAAGAGAGTTTCACCAGCAGTAGTTTCTTTAATTGTGTTTTTCGAAGTCCCAGTTAGTGCTGTTCTTGCAGCATGGTGGCTGGATCAAAGACCTCCAGCTGGAATCATTCCAGGAATTGCACTGATTCTTATTGGTTGCGTGTTAGTTGTCACCAGAACACGAGGTGCAAGGAATGATTGATTTACATACACATACGACTTGCAGCGATGGCACTGATCGTCCAAGAGATTTAGTGAACAAGGCTATTGTTCAAGGTTTAGAGGTATTAGGAATCTCAGATCACGACACAACTTCAGGGTGGGAAGAAGCAACGCAAACATTGCGGGGAAGCCTAAAGTTAGCGCTAGGTGCTGAAATATCTTGCCTAACAACTGATGGCGTAAGCGTTCATATGTTAGGAATGCTTTTTGATCCAAATCATGAAGAGATGCAGCAGGTGTTAGAAGAAACTCGCGATGGCCGCTTGCCACGTATGCGAAAAATAATTGAAAAAATGCGTGCCGAAGGTATGGATATTTCAATAGAAGATGTTGAAAAAGCCATGCCGGTTGGTGCCACAATGGGACGTCCGCACTTGGCTGATGCTTTAGTTGCAAAAAAGATTGTTAAATCTCGCGATGAAGCTTTTATTGATTTATTACACAATGATTCACGTTTTTATGTTTCTCATGCCGCCCCAACGCCAGTTGAGGCAATTGCGTTGATTCGCAGAGCAGGGGGAGTTGCTGTTATTGCCCATCCTTTTGCTTCTCACCGGGGACAAATCTTGAAACCCGATGATTTTGCAGACTTGGTAGCTGCAGGCCTTAATGGAATTGAAGTAGATCACAGAGACCAAAACCCTGATGAGCGTGCAATGTTACGCGTGATTGCTCAAGAGTTAGATCTTGTTGTTACTGGCAGCAGTGACTATCACGGCACTGGAAAAATGAATTTATTAGCAGAAAACCACACAAGTAGGGAACAATGGCAGAAGTTAGAGTCACAAGCAGATGCACGAAGGGTGGTTAACGCATGAAAGACATAAGCGCAGTAACTTTTGCGGTCCAATCTTTTGTCACGTTATTTGTGATCATGGATCCACCTGGTGCAACTCCAATTTTCTTAGGTTTGGTTGCAGATAAATCACCTCGAGTTCGTCGCATACTGGCTATTCAAGCAGCAGGTGTTTCTCTCCTTGTGATCTCAATATTTGCTCTCTTTGGCCGGGCGATTTTAAATTATCTAAATATCTCTATGGAAGCACTGCAGGCTGCAGGAGCGCTTTTGCTTTTATTAGTTGCATTAGAACTGTTAACTGGAAATGCTAAAAAGCATGGTGATGATGAGGATTCCAATATTGCATTGGTTCCACTCGGCACACCTATTTTGGCTGGGCCTGGCGCAATCGTTGCAACGATGATCTTCGTTCAGCAAGTAGACACAACCAGCATGGCACTTGGCTTAGTGGCAGCGGTCATCGCAGTCCACGTTGCCATTGCCGCAGCCCTAATGGCTTCAACGACAATTTTAAATGTCATCAAGGAATCAGGAGTCACTCTGGTTGCACGTATTGCAGGTTTATTACTTGCAGCTATTGCAGTACAAATGCTTGTTGATGCAATCCGCGTATTTGTTGCGGCTTAGCTCTCTTTAAACTTCTTGGTACGAGTGCGTGTGCGCTCGGTGCGTTCAGTGCGAACTGGCGCAGCCGCTTGCTTAGCACGTGGTGCTCGAGATTCTTTGGATTCAACTTTTGCTACAGGCTTTGCCTTAACAAGTCGACCTGTTGAACCAGCTGGGATATTGAGAGTTTGATACAAGTGCTCTGAGGATGAATAAGTCTCTTCAGGTTCTGCAAGACCAAGCTCTAGAACCTGATTAATCATCTTCCAACGCGCAAGCTCATCCCAGTCAACAAATGTCACAGCGATACCGTGAGCACCTGCGCGAGCCGTACGGCCAATGCGGTGCACATATGTCTTCTCATCTTCTGGACATTGATAGTTGATTACGTGTGTGATGCCATCGATATCAATACCGCGGGCTGCAACATCGGTTGCAACTAGCACATCTGATTTGCCGGCCTTGAAATCACTTAATGCTTTTTCACGTGCACTTTGGCCTAGATCACCATGAATTGGCGCTGCTTTGAAGCCACGTTCCAATAAATCTTCAGCGGTCTTTTGTGCTGTGCGCTTTGTGCGACAGAAAACCATTGTTGGTCCACGACCATCTGCCTGCAAAATACGTGCCAGCATTTCAATTTTATCCATTGCGTGAGCACGCAAAACATGTTGCTTAATGCGTGTAACAACAGCACCTTCATCTTCACTGTCCTGTGTGCGAATGTGAATTGGTTGATTCATGAAGCGGCGAGCAAGAGCAATGATGTCTCCAGGCATTGTGGCCGAGAACAACATAGTTTGGGCGCGATTAGGTGTGCTTGAAAGAATCTTTTCGACATCCGGCAAGAAACCAAGATCTAACATTTCATCTGCTTCATCAAGAACCAAGCGAGAAACTTCTTTAAGTTTTAGCTGTCCTTGGCGAGATAAATCAAGAAGTCGGCCTGGTGTGCCCACAACAATTTCAACACCGGCGTGTAGTGCTTCAATCTGTGGCTCAAATGCACGACCGCCATAAACAGCAAGTGTGCGGATACCGCGGTTAGAGGCAAGCTCTTCAATATCGCGTGTTACCTGAGTACATAGTTCGCGGGTAGGAACAACGATTAAAACCTGTGGCATTCCTTTGTTTGCAAAATCAGCCCACTCGGGATCCTGAGGAGCAATAACTCGTTCAATAACTGGAATACCAAATGCAAGGGTCTTACCGGTACCTGTTTTAGCTTGTCCGATTACATCGCCATCAGCAAGTGCGATTGGCAGAACCATTTCTTGAATGGCAAATGGGGCCAAGAAGCCATGTGCGTGAAGTGCTTCAATTGTTTGGCTGCGCAGGGGCAGTTCGGCAAATGTTGGTGACATATAAATTTGTTCCTATCGGGATTAATTGCGCGGAAAACCTGAAATGCCTCGCCACATGAGGTTGTGAACTAGTTCCACAGCCTCTTGTCGACTCAACTTGCTATCTCGTTCGAGCCAGTGACGAGCAGTTACTTGCGCATAACCAATCATTCCAACACCCAAAAGCATCGATGCCTCTTTTGGTAGGCCAGTATCAATTGCAATTACAGCACTAGCTGCAGCTGCACAGTCGTACGTCATACGGTTAAGCCGTTGTCGAACCTGTGGTTCAACACTCATATCACTTTCAAAAAGCAGACGAAATGCTTCGCCTTCCTTTTCAATGAATGCAAAGTAAGCATCAACGGTTGCATGCACTCGATCCTTGTTATCTGGAGTCGAAGCAATTGCCTTTTGAATTTCAAATACCAAAGAATCGATGTGCAAATCTAGAACTGCCAGGTATAAATCGAGTTTTGATGGGAAGTGCTGGTATAAAACCGGCTTTGAAACATTTGCACGATCTGCAATTTCATCCATTGCAGCAGAGTGGTAGCCAGCAGCGGTGAATACTTCAAGGGCTGCTGAAAGCAACAATGCTCGGCGCTCATCGCGAGGCAAACGCGCCTTGTTGGTTGTGTCTACGTTACTCATTGGAGTAATCGTACGGCAGAATTACCAATCATGAACCGCCCCTATGAAGGTATTCGCATCCTGCTCGTACATGCACATCCTGATGATGAAACCATCAACAATGGAGCAACAATGGCTCTTTATGCCGATCGTGGGGCTCAAGTGACCCTTGTGACCTGCACACGTGGCGAAGAGGGCGAAGTATTAGTTCCTGGGCTCTCTCATCTTGCTAGTACGGAGCAAGATTTGCTGGGATCACATCGTGAAACAGAACTTGCACTTGCTATGAAAGCTCTTGGAATTTCTGATTATCGATTCCTTGGAGCACCGTCTACAAAATTTAGAGATAGCGGCATGATGGGTACGGAACCAAATAATCGCCCCGATGTTTTTTGGCAGGCAGATCTAGACACCACAGCAAAAATTCTTGTAGAAGTAATTGAAGAAGTAAAACCACATATCTTGATTACTTATGATGAAATTGGCGGATACGGCCACCCTGATCACATTCAGGCACATAGGGTTGCAATGCGTGCCTCAGAATTATCAACATGGCAGATTCAAAAGATTTATTGGAACACAATTCCTAAATCAGTCATCGCTCAAGGCATGGAAAAAATGAAGGAAATTGGTTCAGATTTCTTTGGTGCCGAAAGTATTGATGACATTCCATTTGCAAAAGATGATGAGTTTGTAACAACATTGATTAACGGTGCTGCTTATGTTGATTCAAAGATGGAAGCTATGAAAGCTCACGAAACCCAAATTGCTTTAGATGGCCCTTTCTTTGCCCTTTCAAATAATCTTGGAATGCAGATTTGGGGAGACGAGTACTACACACTCGTGAAAGGCACAAAGAGTGCACCTTTTGATGCCGATGGACGTGAAACAGATTTAACATCAGGAGTTGTTCTGTAATGCGCTATTTGTTTTCAATTCTTTTAGGATTGGCACTTGGTGCAAGCTCTGTCTTTATTTATAGCCTCTATCCACCAGTTGGTTTGATACTCTCAATTGCAGCTACCTGCATTGGTATTTGGGCAGCTGGTCGGTTATGGGGAAAACGAGTCTATAGATTCATCGCCGCAGCTGCGTGGGGCTTTGTAATTTTGCGTGCTGGATTTCCTGGAGTTAATGAAGAGTATTTGATTCAAGGAAGTGCAATCGGAATTTCAATGATTAACTTTGGATTCATCGCAGTTGTGATTGCGATCTTGACTCCTCTTTAAGACCAGCTTTGCCCTTCGGCAGTATCTTTAATCTGAAGTCCAAGATTTTCTAATTGAACCCGCAACTCATCACTATCTGCCCAACGTTTTTCACTGCGGGCTTTGATGCGTTCATCGAGTAATTTCTTCATCTGAGGGGTTAATTCGCGAGCAATGATCGGGCGGCCAAGATCTAAGCCAAGCACCTGATCGGCATATAGAAATAGCCCTCGCTTATCTTCAAGATTACTCTTTTCAATTTCTCGCAGTCTCAAAATTGCACGAGGTGTGTCGATGTCATTTGATAACGCATCAGCAATCTCTTGATCAGATGTGGCTTCGCTAGAAGTGCCCCACTCGCTCATCTTTGTTCGCCAACGTTTCAATGTTTCATCGGCTGCTTGCAATGAATTCCACGTTAAATCCATTTGAGATCGGTATCTATTTTCAAGGAAGCACAGACGTAAAGCGAGTGGATCAATCCCCTTTGAGAGTAAATCTTCGACCAGGACTACATTGCCCGAGCTCTTTGACATCTTTCTACCCTCAAATAGCAGGTGTTCTCCATGAACCCACAAATCAACTGCTTCCTTACCAATAACAGCATTTGACTGAGCTCGTTCATTTTCGTGGTGCGGAAAACGCAAATCAATTCCGCCCACGTGAACATCAACATGGCCAGCTAGTAAATCTAAAGACATCGCAGAACATTCAATGTGCCATCCTGGAAATCCAGTTCCCCAAGGAGATTCCCACACCATTTCAGTTCTCTCGCCCGCAGATTTCCAAAGCGCCCAATCAGCATGGAATCTTTTTGCACCGTCATTGTGATACTCATAGCGATGACCTGGTTTGAGTGAATCAAGTTTGTTGCCACTGATCGCACCATAGCTTGAGAATTTCTGAGCTTCAAAGTAAACCGAGCTGTCCTCGCCAACATATGCAAAACCAGAGTCAATGAGTTTTTGAATCAAATCCTGCATTAATTCAATACTCTCACTTGCACGCGGGTACTGGTTAGCAGGAATAATGTTTAAGCGTGCCAGGTCTGCGTGAAATCTTTCTTCATACTTTCGAGCGATTTCAAATGGATCGACCTTTTCTAAAGTAGCTTGCTGCAACATTTTGTCATGCTCAACAAAATCATCTGACATATGTCCAACATCAGTAATATTCTGGACAGCATTTACTTTCATGCCTTCCAGTATCGCAATACGAGCAATCAGGTCAGAGAGTAAAAATGTTCGCAGATTGCCAACATGTGCATCGCGATAAACGGTTGGTCCGCAGCAGTACATATTCATCACGCCTTGTGTTGTTCCTACCTGCTGAAGTTCACGTGATTTAGTGTCATAGATCTTCATGAGCGCTCAATTACCTCGCGCCAAATGAATATTGATTCATGGGTGAACTCAATTAACTTCCCGTGGCGATTTCTCAAAGAATGGACAGTTTCAAGATGGCCAACAATGTCCCTGAATCCGCCTTCCGGATCGTGCAGCCGAATGCTGACCCTTTTGCCAATTAAAGCGGCAAAAGTGCTTTCTAGCTCGGTTGGCATAGTAGAACGATAAACCGATGGGGCAAATATCGCGCACTGGCCGAAGTAGGAGTTAGAATTCGCCGGTAACCAATTCGCTCGACTTTTTGGAGGCAGCTCGTGACGTATGTGATCGCTGAACCGTGCATCGATGTAAAGGACAAGTCCTGCATTGAAGAATGCCCTGTTGACTGCATCTATGAAGGCGGACGAATGCTATATATCCAGCCTGATGAGTGCGTTGATTGTGGTGCCTGCGAGCCAGTGTGTCCGGTTGAAGCCATCTATTACGAAGATGATGTCCCAGGACAGTGGAAAGATTTCAGCAAAGCCAACACAGAGTTCTTCATTGAAATTGGTTCACCAGGCGGTGCAAGCAAGGTTGGCCCAACCGGCACAGACCATCCTTCAGTAACCGCCCTTCCACCAAAGAGCGAGTAAGCATTGCGCGGCCAGCTCCCTGATTTTCCATGGGATGCACTCGCACCATACGGGGATACAGCTAGGTCACATCCGCAAGGCATTATTGATCTTTCACAAGGCACCCCGGTTGATCCGACTCCAGAATTTATTCAGCAGGTACTTCGTGAGGCAGCAAACTCGCCAAGCTACCCGGTAACAGCTGGAACACCAGAACTTAGAGCAGCAATAAAGAAGTGGGCAGTAGAGCGTTTAGGTGCAACAGGAGATTTTGATGTTTTGCCATTAATTGGATCCAAAGAGCTAGTTGCATGGCTTCCAACAATTTTAGAATCAAAAAAAGTATTAATTCCAGAAATTGCCTATCCGACTTATCACGTGGGTGCGGTGTTGGCAGGTGCCGAATCAATACCGGTTGCCATCGATGCAAAGAGCTGGCCGACGGCTGATTTAGCGTGGTTGAACTCTCCATCAAATCCAACTGGTCGGGTCCATAGTGATGCAGAGATAAAGGCGTGCATCGATTGGTCGCGCACAAATAAAGCTTTGCTAGTTTCAGATGAGTGTTATTTGGAGTTTGCTCAATCGGCCCAACCTGTTTCAGTTCTTTCACATACCGGGGGAGACAACACAAATATTCTGGCGGTGCATTCCCTTTCAAAACGCTCTTCAATGGCTGGTTATCGAGCAGCCTTCATGATTGGTGATTCAGCATTAATCGCCAGAATTCGTGAGATTCGAAAGCATGGCGGAATGATGGTGCCACTGCCTGTGCAAAAAGCGATGACTGTTGCACTTGCAGATGACAAACATGTTGCCGAACAACGTGCCCGTTACAACGCACGCAAAGATGCATTACGACCCGCCCTAGAAGCTGCAGGATTTACCATCGAATTTAGTAATGCAGGTTTGTATCTATGGTGCACCCGCAATGAAGATGCTTGGGAGAGTGTTTCCTGGCTTGCCCAGCGCGGAATCTTGGCAACTCCAGGATCCTTCTATGGCAGCCAGGGTGCACGCCATATTCGTGTTGCAATGACAGCTACAGATGCTCAAATTGCTGATGCTGTTCAACGTATTAAGGCTTAATTCATGGCTGTAGCGATTTTGCTAGTCGGCGGCTTCGGCACACGTCTGATGCCATTAACTAAAAACACGCCAAAACCAATGCTTACCGTGGCTGGCGTGCCCGTAACAGAACATCAGTTAGCAATGGCCAAAGCGGCAGGGATCACCGAAATAGTTCTAGCAACCTCTTATCTTTCTGAAGTATTTACTCCTTACTTTGGTGATGGATCCAAGTGGGGTATGAGAATTAAGTATGCAGTTGAAAAAGAGCCACTTGGTACAGGTGGTGCTATACGTAATGCAGCGAAGTTACTTGATACCAATGAATCAGTTGTGGTCCTAAATGGAGATGTTTTAAGCTCTCATAATTTGGCAGAGCAAATTCGACAACATGAAGCACATGATGCTGATGTGACTTTGCATTTAACAGAAGTAAAAGATGCACGAGCATTTGGATGCGTGCCAACCGATAGTCATGGTCGCGTAACAGCATTTTTAGAAAAAATGGAAAATCCAATTACTAATCAAATTAATGCTGGTTGTTATGTGTTTAATCCTCGGGTTATTTCAACAATTCCATTGGATACAGTGGTTTCAGTTGAACGTGAAACATTCCCGCAGTTAGTTGCAAGAGGGGCCAAAGTTTTTGGATATGTAGAAAATGCTTATTGGTTAGATATCGGTACTCCACGAGCATTGTTGAAGGCCTCTATCGATATCGTTAAACGAAGCGGTGATTTCTTAGCCATGCCTGGTTCAACAATTGATCCAACCGCTGTGATTACTGGCGGTAGCTGCATCGGCCCTAATTCAACTGTCGGGGCAGGGGCCCATATTGATGGCTCCATTATTGAAGCCGGCTCTACTATTGGCCAGAATGCAACAATTTCTGATTCATTTGTTGCATCGGGTGCCGAAGTCGAAAATAATGCGAAAATAACCTCGTCTTTTGTCACAAATAGCGAAATTATTTCCATTCCTTAAGGATTTACGCGTAAATGGTCTGACCATTGACCATCTCTGGGCTTGACATGAGCGAGTTACAAGCGTGTAATTCACTCTTAAGAACGTCTTTTCCAAGAGGGATGAGACAACGAAAGCTAATGGAGCATCGACGTTATGCCGATTCAACCCGCAGCCCAGAACTCCCCAATCCCCACTTCAGGACCAACAGTCACACTCGCATCAGGTGAGAACATGGAACTCTCTTGGCAGGAGCGCGCACTATGCGCTCAAACTGACCCAGAGGCGTTCTTTCCAGAAAAAGGCGGCTCCACTCGCGAAGCAAAGCGCGTATGTCTTTCCTGCGATGTTCGCGCAGAATGTTTGGAATACGCACTTGCACACGATGAACGCTTTGGAATTTGGGGCGGATTATCAGAGCGCGAACGCCGTCGCTTAAAGCGTCGCACCGCTTAAGGTTCTTGCATCTCTTAGGAGATAGCGAGTTGTTCTTATGGCTTCCCTAGCCGATGTAGATAAGCATCGCGTAACTGCTGTTCTTGTTTCTCACAATGGAGCACTGTGGTTACCCGAGGTTGTTGCAGCACTGACTTCTCAAACCCGCCCCATTGATTTAATTACCGCGGTCGATACGGGATCAGAAGATGCATCTACAAAATTATTAAAATCTGCACGGATTCCGTTTTTTTCTACCGACCGTGAAACAGGTTTTGGACAAGCAGTTTCACTTGCAGTTGATAAATTGCCCAAAGCTATTGAACATGAATGGATTTGGTTAATCCATGATGATTGCGCACCTGCTCCAACTGCGCTCGCAGAGTTATTAAGTGCAGTTGATGATCGCCCACAAGTTGTCATGGTTGGTCCAAAATTACTTGGCTGGCATGACCGAACACATTTATTAGAAGCTGGCATCAGTATCGCTGGCAATGGTGCGCGATGGACTGGACTTGAACCACTGGAGTATGACCAAGGTCAACATGATGGAATCCATGATGTGCTCTCAGTTAGCACAGCAGGTGCCTTAATCCGCCGCGATGTCTTCGAAGAGCTTGGCGGACTAGATCAAAACCTTGCACTATTTAGAGATGATGTTGATTTTGGGTGGCGTGCTCGCACAGCAGGACACTCAGTGATTGCCGCCACCAGTGCTATTGCCTTTCACGCACAAGCTTCTGCAACAGAGCGCAGAAGAATTGATGTTGAAGGTGCTCTCTTGCATCGCCCATTACTTTTAGATCGTCGCAATGCCGCATATGTTCTTCTTGCAAACTCTTCGTGGTGGATGATTCCGTGGATTGCATTACAACTGTTTAGTTCTGCGATTGCTCGCGCACTCGGATATCTTTTAGCAAAATTGCCAGGTTATGCATCTGATGAAATCCTGGCGTTCACCACACTCATTCTTCGGCCAGGAAAGATTCTAGAAGCTCGTAAGGTGCGCAAAAAGCAAAGATTTGTCAGTGCCCGTGTAGTAGCAACTTATATTCCACCTCGATGGTCACAGCTTCGCTTAGGTACAGAGCGTTTAGTTGAGTCAATACGAGCAAAAGTTTTCCCGGACAACACTTCTGCAGCAGTTTCTATTCTTGACTCGGTCGAAGATGAAGATTTATTAACACCAGTCAAGACAATTAAGTGGTTTTCCATCTTTAAGCGACCAGAAGTGATTGGATTCTTAGCAATAGCAGTTATTTCTCTTGTAAATTCTAGAAATCGCTTGGGTGCAATTGTTGGGGGCGCTCTTCCAATTTCTCCGCCAGGTGCAACGGATTTGTGGCGGACATACTTTGAATCCTGGCACCAAGTTGGAATGGGTTCTTCTCTTGCAACACCGCCCTGGGTGGCTATTACAGCAATTGCTTCTCTTGCGGTATTAGGAAAAGTTCAATTCTTGATTACAACGTTTTTCTTGTTCGCACCAATTTTGATAATGTGGACTGGTTTTCTATTGCTCAAGAAGTTAACTAGCAACAACTGGATCTCTATCCCAGCGGCTTTCCTCTATGCAATTTCACCCGTAACCATTGCAGCTGTTAGCTCGGGACACATCGGCACTCTAATCTTGCTTATTTTTGTGCCACTTGTTGCGATCATTCTCCATGACTGGCTAGCCATTGAAAAATACAGTTGGCGCAAGATTTTTGCGGTCTCTCTTCTATTCTCGGTGTTGTATGCGTTTACTTTGATGAGTTTTATCATTGCTTTAGTGGCTTCGGTTCTTGTCTCTATGGATAACTTTAAGGATTATTCATCGACTCAAGACAAGAATGTGTGGTTTGATCGCTTAAAAAAGAGATCAGCTCTTGTATTTGTTCCATTCCTCGTAAATGCACCGTATTCCTTTGAAGCAATAATTGACCCCAGCAGATTCTTAACAGAGCCAGGGTTACGGATTCCTGGTGGAGGATCACTTGCTGTTCTTTCTGGAAATCCTGGCGGACTTGGCTCAGTGCCACTGTGGTTGATTAGCCCTATCGTGTTGGTACTAGTCATTTCTTTATTCTCCTCAACACATGCACGAGGTATCGCAGAGTATGGAATCACAGCATTATCGCTTGCTGTTTTTGTTGGGTCGTTATCCATTTCCACCCGTGGCAATGAAGGAGCAGCAAAAGCGTGGGCAGGCCCTGTACTTTCAGTTGTTACTTTGGCTGCAGCAGCGGCAGGAACAGTGTTGCTCAATAGTTTGCGCCAAACTTTAATTTTAAGTCACATTCACTATCGACATGTTTTGGCCGCTACTTTACTTTTCATTACCGCCGCTTATGCCACATTAGCTGTTGGATATTCCCTTTCGACAGGTGCAGATTCTGCAGTGCAAGCAAATCGTGCCACTGTCATGCCAGCATTCTTAAGTGTCGAAACTGATACCAAGATTTTAGTCTTGCGTGAAGTCGGAAATACCGAAGATAAGAAAATTCAGTACTACATTTCTAGAGGGCGGGATATTTCGCTAGGTGAACCTGATGTAGCTCCACAACAAAATGCAAGTATTGCTCAAGCAGCGCGATCATTAATCGATGGGACAGGCATTGCAAGCAGTAAGACATTGGCAGATTACGGGATTAAGTATGTTTATGTGAAGAACCCCTTTAAAAAGGAGGTTATTAGATCAATCGATGGGCTTGGTGGATTTACTCGAACATCTGCAACCTCACTTGGTGTTGTTTGGAAAGTCAGTCAGCCAACAGGTCGACTTCTATTTGTTGCCGAGAGCGGTGAGCGAATAGTTCTTGAAGCGGGTGAATTCGGCGCACGCACATTTGTTCCGGGACCTGGGACATTAATTCTGACTGAAACTGCCAACAGGTCATGGCAAGTGCTGCAAAACGGATACCGCTTGGATCGAATAAATAATGAACTTGGATTGCCAACATTTAAGGTCACGGAGTCTGGTGAAATTTCTTTACTACACGATGGAACGGTTCGTCGCGGCTGGCTTTCATTGCAAATCATTTTCCTATCTGTCGTGCTAGTGATGGCACTTCCTGCCGGTCGCCGTAAAAGTGAAATCTCCGAAG
>CANLAC010000024.1 GCA_947488645.1 Actinomycetota bacterium
GGCGTGCTAGTTGTTATTGCGATGTTTGTTATCGTCCTGAAAGAATCGTGAGAACATAAGCCATGGCAATTGATCTTCGAAGCGACACTGTTACTCGCCCATCTGCAGCGATGCGCGAGGCGATTGCTAGCGCCCCTGTTGGCGATGACGTATATAGCGATGACCCAACAGTTAACTCCCTAGAAGAACGCGTAGCGGCCATGTTTGGCAAAGAGGCCGGTGTCTTCACACCAACTGGATCCCTTGCCAATCAATTAGCAATTCGCATGTTGGTAGCACCCGGAGAAGAGCTAATTGCAGAGACAAATAGTCACATTGTTCGCGCTGAACTAGGTGCAGCTGCAGTATTTAGTGGAATTACCACGCGCACATTTCCTGCCAAGAACGGCCTACTCAAGGCAGCTGACGCACTTGAAATTGCTCGCCCAAATAGCGGCCCTTACTTAGTTTCAACAACTGCAATTGCTGTAGAAAACACTCACAACTTTGGTGGCGGAACTGTGCAACCAATTACTGAAATTGCAGCACTTCGAAAAGGTGCAGATGAGCTCGGAGTTGCACTTCACCTAGATGGTGCTCGCATTTGGAACGCTCATGTGGCATCAGGAGTTTCATTTACTGAGTACGGAAAGTACTTCGACACTATTAGTGTCTGCCTTTCAAAAGGATTAGGCGCACCAGTTGGTTCAATAATGCTTTCAACAAAGGATCGTGTTGCTAAGGCTCGGGTCTGGCGCAAGCGCTATGGCGCGGGAATGCGACAGATTGGATTGCTTGCAGCAGGTGCTCACTACGCACTAGATAACAACATCGATCGCCTTGCTGAAGATCATCGCCGTGCACAAGAGCTTGCACAAGCAATCGCTGCAATTGACTCTTCATTAATTGATCCAACAACAGTTCACACAAATATCGTTGGTCTTGATCTTGCAGCACTTCCGATTACCGCCGCAGAACTTGCTGCGCGTTGTAAAGATGCAGGATTATGGATTAGCGCACTTGGTCCAAAGTATGCGCGGTTAGTCACACACTTAGATTTTGATGATGCTCAGTGCGCAGAGGCAATAGAAATCTTAAAGAAAGCCCTCGTGGCTTAGCAGCCACTGCTTCTTATCAACACCATAGGCGTAATTTCCTAACGCTCCCCCAGTTTTCACAACACGGTGGCAAGGAACAACCAACATAATCGCATTGTTTGCACACGCACTTCCTGCCGCACGTACTGCAGCAGGTGAGCCAGCTTTAGCTGCTAAATCTGAATAAGAAAATGTTTTGCCTGGTGCAATCTTTCGCATCGCTTTCCATGCAGCTTGAGAAAATGGAGCTCCTGGTTGTCTAACTTGAATACCGTTGAGGGCAGTTAAATCCCCATCAAAGTAATCGTTGATCAGATCTGAGATAACTGGAATTGATTTAACGATCTTCACGTCGCGGCCAGCTTTAAAAGCTGAAACTGTAGAAAGGTTTGCACCGATCAGAATCTGATCATCTGCCAAAAGATTAAGGGTGCCAACAGGGGTCTTGTGAGAAGTTATTAAAAGCGGCACTGTCCAAAATTAGCGATCGCGCAACATTTCAGCAACTAAAAATGCGAGTTCTAGAGATTGTGCATGGTTAAGGCGAGGATCGCACGCTGTCTCATAGCGTGAGGCCAAATCCTCATGTGAGATCTCTTCTCCTCCACCAACACACTCGGTAACATCATCGCCAGTAAGTTCGATGTGAACTCCGCCTGGATGTGTGCCTAGCGCCTTATGAACTTCAAAGAATCCCTTAACTTCATCCATAACATCATCAAAGCTGCGGGTCTTATAGCCCGTTGGTGCTTCGTAGGTATTGCCGTGCATTGGATCGCACACCCACAACACCTTTGCGCCCGACTTTGTCACACCATCAACTAGCGCCGGCAAGATTTGTCGAATGTTCTTTGCACCCATACGCGTAATAAATGTAATACGTCCTGGCTCACGGTTTGGATCTAGCTTGTCGATTAATGCAAGTGCATCTTCAACTGTGGACTTTGGTCCAAGCTTGATACCGATTGGATTGCGCACCTTTGATGCAAAATCAACGTGAGCGCCATCTAGTTGACGCGTGCGCTCACCAATCCAGATGAAGTGACCGGAAACATCGTAAGGATCGCCTGTGCGTGAATCAATACGAGTTAACGCCTTTTCATACTCCATGATGAGTGCTTCGTGGCTTGAAAAGAAATCTACAGATTTAAAACTTGCAGGATCAACACCAGCAGACTTCATGAACGCAAGAGCGCGACCAATTTCATTAGCCATTTGCTCATAACGCTCGCCCACTTTTGAATCACGAATAAAACCCTTGTTCCATTCATGAACCTGGCGCAGATCTGCAAAACCACCTTGGGTAAAGGCACGCACCAAGTTAAGGGTTGCAGCAGAGGTGTTATAGACGCGCACTAAACGTTGTGGATCTGGTGTGCGAGAAGCTTCATTAAATTCAATATCGTTAACTGCGTCTCCGCGGTATGCAGGAAGTGTTACCTCACCACGAGTTTCAAAGTCATTGGAACGTGGCTTAGCAAACTGGCCAGCCATGCGGCCCACCTTGATCACCGGCAAGCTTGAGTAGTACTGAAGAACTGCTGCCATCTGCAAAATTGTTTTAATGCGATTGCGGATTGAATCAGCTGTTGCTGCTGCAAATGTTTCTGCGCAATCTCCACCTTGTAACCAAAAAGCTTTTCCTTCGGCGGCGAGTGCAATGCGAGCTTTTAGATCATCGCATTCACCAGCAAAGACAAGTGGCGGCAATGCTTTAAGTTGTGCCACCGCTGCTTTAACTGGTGCGCCCTCTGGTCCACCTGGCCAGGTTGGCTGCTGGGCAGCAACAAGTCCAGGTGTGAACAGGGAGTCTAAGTTTGTGCTCATTGGGAAAGTGTAGAGAGTTCGAATGTAATTGCGCGCAGCAATTATCCGAAGAAGATCTCTGACTCCTTGTATAGCTCTAGAGGAACAGTCTTTAGCTTCTCAGTTGCTGTAGCCAGAGGCACTCGGGCAATGTTTGTGCCGTGTAGGGCAACCATCTTGCCCCAGTCACCTTCGTGAGCGGCTGTAATTGCATGAAGTCCGAAGCGAGTAGCAAGAACACGGTCAAATGCTGATGGAGATCCACCACGTTGGATGTGTCCCAAGACAGATGTGCGTGCTTCTTTGCCTGTCTTTTCTTCAATCTGAGTTGCTAGCCAGTCACCAATACCTGAGAGCTTTACATGGCCGAATGAATCAAGAGTTTGATCCTTCACAACCATGTCGCCATCTTGAGGAACTGCACCTTCAGCGATAACGATGATTGGTGCGTAATGAGACTTGAAACGAGATTCAACCCATTCGCACACCTTGTCCACAGAGAACTTCTGCTCCGGAATCAAAATACATGTCGCACCGCCTGCAAGTCCTGAGTGCAAAGCGATCCAGCCTGCGTGACGGCCCATTACTTCAACGATCAATGCTCGGTGATGTGATTCAGCAGTTGTGTGAAGACGATCAATTGCTTCAACTGCAATGTTTACAGATGTGTCAAAACCAAATGTGTAATCAGTGTTATTAAGATCGTTATCGATTGTCTTTGGAACACCGATCACCTTGACGCCAAGTGCGTCTAGCTTGGTTGCAACACCCAAAGTGTCTTCTCCACCGATTGCGATCAATGCATCAATGCCAGCTTTTTCAAGATTTTCCTTGATCTTTTCTACGCCGCCCTCGATCTTAAATGGGTTAGTACGTGATGAACCAAGAATCGTTCCGCCGCGAGGCAAGATGCCGCGGGTTGTTTCAATATTTAAAGGCATGGTTAGACCCTCTAGAGGTCCCTTCCATCCATCACGGAATCCAACAAACTCGTGGCCGTACTCTTTAACACCCTTGCGAACTACTGCACGGATTACTGCATTAAGACCAGGGCAATCGCCGCCGCCAGTGAGGACACCAATACGCATGATTTACTCCAACAATTTTATTGTTTGATTAAGTGGCTCAAAATTTCCGCCACCTGTGGTCAACGCTGACTGGAACAGTCTAGCCTTCCCCCATGGCTAATCGACAACTCATCGCGGGCGTGGACTCTTCGACCCAATCCGTCAAGGTCGTTATTCGTGACGCCAATACAGGCGAACTTGTGCGCCAGGGGCGCGCATCCCACCCAGACGGTACTGAGGTCGATCCCAAGCATTGGCTGAGTGCATTACATACCGCAATCGCCGAAGCTGGCAATTTAGATGATGTTGAAGCAATTTCTATTGCAGGTCAACAACACGGAATGGTCGCACTAGATAGTAATGGCGAAGTTATTCGCCCAGCACTGTTGTGGAATGACACACGCTCTGCCAAAGAAGCAGATGACTTAAATACTGAAGTAGGTGGCGACGCCGAAATGGCGCGCAAGGTTGGATCAAAGTTAGTTGCATCATTTACCGCCTCAAAGCTTCGCTGGATGGCAGATCATGAACCAGATAATGCAGCCAAGGTTGCATCCATTGCACTGCCTCATGATTGGCTGTCATGGCAGCTACAAGGTGGCAAAAACTTTGACACTTTGTTTACAGATCGAAGTGATGCATCAGGTACTGGCTACTTTGATCCCAGCACCTCTCACTACCGCGAAGACATTATTCGTTTAGCACTCAAGCATGATCAAGAACTTTCATTGCCACAAATTATTGGTCCTGACAAATTTGGTGGCACAACTACATCTGGAACTCCGATCGCAGCAGGTGCTGGCGACAATGCTGGCGCAGCACTCGGCATACAAGCACAACCTGGAGATGTTGTTGTTTCACTCGGAACAAGTGGAACAGCATTTGCTGTCTCTGACACACCAACACATGATGCAAGTGGTGCTGTTGCAGGATTTGCAGATGCAACTGGTCGCTATCTTCCACTTGTCTGCACATTAAATGCTGCGCGAATATTAGATGCGGCTTGTCGCATCCTTGGCAAAACCCATGATGAAGTTGCACAGTTAGCTCTTTCTGCAAAGCCTGGCGCTAATGGCTTAACCCTCTTGCCCTATTTTGAAGGTGAGCGAACACCAAACCGTCCGACAGCAACGGGTGTTTTTGCAGGCATGAACCTTAATAATTCAAATCCTGAAGATATTGCCCGTGCAATGGTTGAAGGAATGTTAGCTGGTTTGGCAGATGCTGTTGATGCCCTTGTCGCATTAGGTGTTGGTGTTAATCGAATTCTGCTCATTGGTGGCGCTGCAAAAAATCCAGCAGTTCCAGTAATTGCCAGTGCTCTATTTGGTCGCGAAGTTTTGGTCCCACCTGCCGGTGAATATGTTGCCGACGGTGCTGCGAAACAAGCAGCATGGGCACTTCTTGGTAGGCTGCCAACTTGGGATTTAGGTGAAGTTTCACACCATAAGAGTGAAGCAACACCAGAAGTCATGATGAGATACCGCGAATTAAAAAATAATACGCAGAACTGGTGATTAAACCGTAATGACACGTAAATCCCTGTTTCACTTTGCTTTAGTTGGCCTGCTTTGGGGTATTCCATACCTCTTGATGAAGGTTGCCGTTGAAGATTTCCCTCCTGCAGCTGTTGTTGCAGGTCGCACATTAATCGGTGCATCAATCTTGATTCCGATCGCCATCTACCGCAAGAAATTTGGTGGAGCAGTCCTAGGCTTCAAATACGTTGCCTTCTACGCGCTAATGGAGATGATCGGTCCTTGGATCCTCATTACTACCGCTGAACAAAAAATTAATTCAGGATTAGCGGGATTGCTTGTTTCAACTGTTCCGATCTTTGCCACCATCATCACCTCTCTTCGTGGTGATCATTCAGTCTGGCAGTTCAAGAGAGTCTTTGGAATTGTTGTTGGTTTTATCGGTTTAATCCTGGTCGTTGGAATTGAGAGTTTGTCAGGTAATAGTGATCCTCTATCAATTGCCATGGTGATTGTGGCATCAATGGGTTATGCCTACGCCGTCATCATGGTAACTAGCAATTTGCCACTAGTTGATGGAATTGCAATTAATGGCTTAGCCATGGCAATTACAACCGTCTTTTGGGCACCTGTTGCTATCGCACAATGGCCTTCAAGTATTTCTATGAACTCAGCGTTATCTCTGATCGCACTTGGCGTATTTAGCACCGCCTTTGCCTTTATCTTATTCTTCAAGGTGATGGCTGAAATCGGGCCTGCACGTAGCTCACTAGTTACCTACTTAAACACTGCAATCGCAGTTGTATTAGGTGTGATTATTCTGCGCGAACCATTAACAGTTGGAATTATTGTGGGATTGCCTTTGGTCCTTGTTGGTTCCTACCTAGCAAGTCGTAAAACCGCTTAAGACTTCTCGCCAAAACCTAACTTTGCCAGCAGCTTGGGATCTTTTTGCCATTCCTTCGAAACCTTGATGTGTAGTCCAAGAAAAATCTTCGCACCTAATACACGCTCAATGTCTGCGCGCGCACGAATACCAATTTCCTTCAAACGTGCACCTTGATGGCCTAACAAAATCGCACGTTGTGTGTCTCGCTCTACGTGGATGGTTGCATGAACATCATAAAAGGGACGTGATCCCTTTTCTTCGCGCTCACCAAACTCATCGATCGTAACAACGATGCTGTGGGGCAACTCTTCGCGCACATCTTGCAAGGCTGCTTCACGAATGTATTCGCAGATAATCTGGTCGATCGCTTGATCACTTGTTGTGCCAGCTGGGTAGTACTCAGGACCTGAAGGCAAGTTTTTGCCAATTAATTCATTAAGTAAATCAACTTGATCATGGATTGCAGCCGACACAGGAATGATTTCATCCCAGGCAAACCCTTCAGCAATTTTCATAATGCCTAGCAAGCGAATGGCAAGCTTTTCCTTTGCAATGAGATCTGTTTTGGTAATTACTGCAAACTTTTTAGCACCTGGGTGCTTTGCTATTTCTTGGGCAATAAATTTATCTCCTGCCCCAGATGTTTCATCAGCTGGAATACACATAATGACAATATCGACTGAATCCATACTTTGATCAACTACTTGATTAAGCCGTTGGCCCAACAATGTCTTTGGCTTGTGAACTCCAGGTGTATCAACAAGGACTGCTTGAAAGTTTTCACCATGAACAATTCCGCGGATTGCTGTGCGAGTGGTGTTGGGGTGGTGTGAAGTGATTGCAATCTTGCTACCTACTAAAGCGTTAATCAGAGTTGATTTACCAACGTTTGGGCGGCCAACAATGGCCACAAAGCCCGAACGGAAATCACTCATAGGCTTATTCTCTCATTGATTAACTCCGACAAACTCCACTGCATCTTCTACGCAAGTCACTATCTCTGCAGCACGTTCTGCGATTAAGCGATGGCAACCCTGGCTAGTTGGTGAGTTGAGCTGACCTGGGATGGCCATTACTGGCCGCATGAGATCGGCGGCATCGCGCGCAGTGCGCAAGGAGCCACTTCTGTGCGCAGCTTCAACAACAAGAGTGGCACAAGATAGAGCCGCAATTAATCGGTTTCGAGTTAAGAATCGATTTTGCGCGGCGTGAACATAGGGCATGACTTCACTGACGACTGCGCCATGTGCACTGATTGCTTTGAATAACCGTGAATTCGAGGATGGATAATCAACTAAAACTCCAGATGCAATAACTGCAATTGTTTTGCCTGATGCTTGAAGGGCTGCAACGTGTGCGCAGGTATCAATTCCTAGCGCTCCCCCACTAACAACATTCCAGCCGTGATTAACAAATGCTGTTGCAAAATCAGCTGCCATTTCTTGTCCATAGGCACTGGGCTCTCGTGTGCCAACGATTGCAATTGATTTCTGACTCAACTGCAAAAGATCGCCTTTAACAATTAATCCAATAGGAGGATTTGCTAGTTGATCTACCTGCTGTGGCCACAGTGCATGTCCTGGATAGATGAACTCAGAATCACTCACCTGTACTGCAGTTTGGAGCATCTCAAAGTTTGTCTGCTCA
Source organism: Actinomycetota bacterium (assembly GCA_947488645.1). Classification (GTDB taxonomy): domain Bacteria; phylum Actinomycetota; class Actinomycetes; order Nanopelagicales; family Nanopelagicaceae; genus Planktophila. Next base: position 7,964 of record CANLAC010000024.1, read on the forward strand.
ATTTTTTGTAATAGTTTCGAACACGATTGCGAGTTGTATTGCCCGCCAAGTAATCCTTGTAGAACCATAACCGCGCCAACGCGCTGAATCTCTTGGCTCCAACCTGTGTGGCCAGGTTCGATTGCTGAAAAAAGAGTTAGCCGTGCTTCATACTCATCAATTAATACTTTGCTGTGAATGCTCATGGATCCAATTAATGCAGATGCCAGGGCGCAAGCTCCTTCTTAGAAATTACTTGTGGATGAGGGCTGCAACATTGGCAAAAGAGGTGCGGTGCTCGGCGCATGGCCCATGTTCATTCAGGGCTTGAGTGTGGGCGGCGGTGATGTATCCCTTGTGCCCAGCAAATCCATAGAGTGGAAACTCTTCATCCAGCTCACGCATGATCCGGTCACGAGTTACCTTTGCAATCACAGATGCTGCACTAATCGAAACTACAACTTGATCGCCCTTCCACACAGCCAAGTTAGGAACTCCTAAGCCTTCGATCGCATAGCCATCTGTTAAAACATAGGCGGGCTCCACACCCAATCCCTGAACTGCTCTTCGCATGCCATCAAGATTTGCTGCATGCACACCACGAGCATCAACTTCGGATGCCGGAACGATTACAACACTCACAGATGCTGCAATACTTTGAATCAATTCAAAAACAGCATCTCGCTTATTTTCAGGAATTTCCTTTGAATCACGCACCACAGCTAACTCAGGAGCAAATGGATCATGCAACACAACAGATGCAATAACTAATGGACCAGCACATGCTCCGCGACCAGCTTCATCAACACCTGCAATCGGTGAAATTCCAGCATTGGCCAATAACTGCTCTATAACCTTCACCAGGTTACTTCTTTAATACATCCACTTTTGGCACATATGTAATGTTTTTAAATGGCCAGATCACTGCAACTACGCGGCCAGTTACTCTTGAAAGAGGAACAAAGCCCTTATTGATATCTTCTTGATGATAGCGAGAGTCCGCACTTGCACCGCGGTGATCGCCCATAACCCAGATCTTTCCTTCAGGCACGGTTACATCAAATTTCATTTCAGATGGCTTATTGCCCGCATAAATATATGGCTCAGTAACTTCAACATCGTTAATAGTTAAGTTGCCACCTTTTGTGCAACAAACAATGTGATCGCCTGCCACACCTACAACACGCTTAACTAAGTACTGCTTTGTAGGGTTTGGAAGTACTCCAACTGCCACTAATGCGCTCTTTGCTTTAGCTACATACTTGTTAGTGTCGTAATCGATGATTTCAGGGAGCCAATTATCAGGATCGCGGAATACAACGACATCACCACGGCTAATGTTTTTAGAAATAAATGGAACTTTATTGACTGCAACACGATCTTTGATCTGAAGTGTGTTTTCCATTGAACCAGAAGGAATGTAGAAAAACTGAACAGCAAAGGTTTTTATGAATAGCGAAACAACCAGTGCTACAACAACAAGGATTGGGAGCTCCCTAAGGAGCGATCCCTTTTTGCGCATTGAAGAGATTATTCAGCTTTTGGGGCTTCAGTTGCTTCTTCTGCAACCGCTTCAACAACTGGTGCCTCTACAACTGCTTCAGCAGGAGTTTCAACAACTGCTTCAACAACAACAGGTGCCTCTACTACCTCTTCGATAACAGGAGCGGCTGCAACTGCAACTACTACTGGTTCTGGTGTAGAAAGAATTCCATCACCGTAACCTTCAACGCCATCGCGCTTTTCGCGAATCTTTGCAGCCTTACCGCGAAGATCGCGTAGGTAGTACAGCTTGGCGCGACGAACTTCGCCCTTCTTAACTAGCTCAATCTTTTCAATAACTGGAGTGTGAACTGGGAAAGTACGCTCAACACCAACACCGTAAGAAACCTTACGGATTGTGAAAGTTTCGCGAACGCCATCGCCTTGGCGACGGATAACGATTCCCTGGAAAACCTGAAGACGGCTCTTGTTACCTTCGATAACACGAACATGGACCTTGAGCTCATCACCGGCACGAAACTGTGGGATGTCTTTGCGCAGGGATACTGCATCTACGGCGTCAAGAATGTTCATATTCGGATCCTTTTGTCATTTCTATTAAGCACACGCTTTGGCGGTGCAGACTGCGTATTGTGCCACAGAGGATGGCTTGAGCGTAAATCGGTGAAAACGGCCCTGATCACTCGGGGATCTGAGCGTTAAGGGCGGCAAAAAGGTGCGGCCCAGCTGCCACAGTCAGATTCAAACCATGCCATGGCCGGGTAGTCACCGTTGCTCCTGCTTCGCGGGCGATCAGCTCGGCGGCAGCTAGATCCCATTCATACAATCCTGTTTCAAAATACCCATCAACCATTCCGGTGGCCACATGACAAATATCAGCAGCTGCAGATCCAATACGGCGAAGATCTCGAATCTGTGGCAACAAAGCATTAACAATCTTCACCTGCTCAATGCGATTATTAACATCATATGCAAAACCTGAAGACAGTAGCGCGCGGTTTAGTTCAATGGGGTCATTGCATGCAATTGTCACATCATTGAGAAATGCTCCTCCGCCCTTTGAGGCGTGCCAGGTGGCATTGACTGTTGGTGAGTGCACAACCCCTACCAAAGTTCCGCTTTCATCCTTTGCGGCAATACTGATCGCCCAACCAGGTAATCCATAAAAGTAATTAACAGTGCCATCAACTGGATCAATTACCCAGGTAACACCACTTTTGCTTTCGCGTGATGCCCCTTCTTCACCGATGATTCCATCATCAGGGCGAGCCGCCAAAATACTTTCAACAATTAACTTTTCAGATGCCAGATCCATTTGTGTTGCAATATCAATTGCAGTGGATTTAACTGTTAGATCCCACGATGCAGGTCGATCAACAAGCAAATTACCCGCCTTACGTGCGATGCTTAACGCTAAATCTAATAGCTCTGACGTATCAACGCGATTGTTCACTTAGTAGGTAGCCCTTCCACCTGATAAATCAAAGGTAAATCCTGTTGTGAAACTACATGCTGGTGAAACTATCCAGGCTGCTAGATCAGCAACTTCTTGACTCTTTCCCAACCGTTCCATCGGAATCCTAGACTTTAATAGGGCTAATTGCTTCTCAGAAAAACTATCAGACATAGGTGATTCAATTAATGCTGGGGCCATCGCATTGATAGTTACGCCACTCGTTGCATACTCTTTACCAACACTCTTTACCATTCCAATGAGGCCAGCTTTAGTTGCCGAATAAGCAACTAAATACGGATTACCTTCTTTTCCTGAAATGCTTGCAATATGAAGGATGCGACCATAACCGCGTTGGGCCATACCTGAAATGACCGCCTTTGTAAGAATGACCGCCCCGCGCAGGTTGATTGCGTATACAAGATCAAAGTCTGCAATATCCAAGGATTCGATCTTTTCACCATTCTTGCCAAGAATGCCAACGCAGTTTACGACAGCCTTTAATGGCCCTAGCTTTGTCTCCACGTTACTCACAAGCTTGTTAATCGATTTTTCATCTGTGAAATCAACTTCAAATACTTCAACAGGATATTGCTTAGCTAACTCCTTGAGCGCTTCAATGTTCTTGTCGCACACGGCAACCTTTGCCTTACGAGAGCACAGATCGATAGCGATCTGTCGACCTATCCCACTTGCAGCGCCAGTGACAAGAATTATCTGATTATCGAGTGATGTGCTTTCATCCATTTGAATTCTCCTTTAAGAAATCTCGAACAATTACTCCCGGCACTAGCGCAAAGTCTGCTTCCCAATAGAAAGCTTTAACATTCTTGACAACTGGGAGTAAATGAAATGGTGCCTCTTTATTAGGGTGTAGCTCAACAGTTACATCCCCACTCCACATACCCTTTATTTCAACATTAGATAAAGTTCTAGCTGTTATTTGATTGATCCCTTGGGTTCCATCAATATTTCTGATGACTTTGTGATTAATGTTTTGAGCAAATGGGAAATAACTCTTGAGGGCATCAATTGAAGATTCTTCCGTTTTATAGCTAGCTTTCACATGCGAAACAAGATCTGAGTTCCTATAGACCTTCGCTTCAATCTGGCCCTTATCTACTGAGATCTTGGTGTTTCCTAATTTTTTTGGCTGTCCATGAATCTCTCTGCCCTGGGCCAATCCAATATCTGAACTAATGAGCAGATTTGTACTAAACCCACCAATGAATTCTTGGCCCTTTAGGTCTTTGACAGAGACTCCCACCATCACATTTGTCTCTTC
>CANLAC010000025.1 GCA_947488645.1 Actinomycetota bacterium
CCAACTACATTAGTTATCCAAATGGTTTCAATTACCCCTTCTGAATATGGAGATAAATTTGGGGGAGTAACTCCTTTTTCACAAACTGTGGGAAATGGCAAGGCATATGTTCTGCGTGATGGCCAGCGATTTGTAACAACGTGGAATAGGGCTTCTGCCGATGATGGAACCACCTTTAGCTTCGCCGATGGCACCGTTATGAACTTCGATCCGGGGCAGATTTGGATCGCTCTTACCGATCAGGAGCCTGATTTCACCTCGCCACCTGCGGCCAAGACAAAGTAGTATTGCGACCTATCTTTCGATCGAAGCGGAGTAATTGAACATGGCTGATGTAACAGGCACGGCTCGCGTCAAGCGCGGTATGGCAGAGATGCTCAAGGGTGGCGTCATCATGGATGTCGTTAATGCCGAACAAGCAAAGATCGCTGAAGATGCCGGTGCTGTTGCAGTTATGGCATTGGAGCGCGTACCAGCTGATATTCGCGCACAGGGCGGCGTTGCACGTATGTCTGATCCAGACATGATCGAAAAGATTCAAGCCGCGGTATCAATCCCAGTTATGGCTAAGGCACGTATTGGCCATTTTGTAGAAGCTCAAGTTTTGCAATCACTCAATGTCGATTACATTGATGAGTCAGAGGTTCTAACTCCTGCTGATTATGAAAACCATATTGATAAGTGGGATTTCACCATTCCTTTTGTTTGCGGAGCTACAAATCTTGGAGAGGCTCTTCGCCGTATTAATGAAGGTGCAGCCATGATCCGTTCAAAGGGTGAAGCTGGAACAGGTGATGTTTCAAATGCGATGCAGCACATGCGCAAAATTGGCGGAGAAATTCGTCGCTTGTCATCAATGCGTGAAGATGAACTCTATGTTGCGGCTAAAGAATTACAGGCTCCATTTGCACTCGTTAAAGAGGTAGCAGAGACTGGCAAGCTTCCAGTTGTTCTCTTTACCGCTGGCGGTATTGCAACACCAGCTGATGCGGCATTAATGATGAGCATGGGCGCAGATGGTGTGTTTATTGGCTCTGGTATTTTCAAGTCTGGAAATCCTGCACAACGCGCAGCAGCTTGTGTCAAGGCAACAACATTTTGGGATGATCCAAAGGTTGTTGCAGATGCATCACGTGGCTTAGGTGAGGCAATGGTTGGTATCAACGTTGCAGACTTGCCTGCCCCACACCGTCTTGCTGAACGCGGTTGGTAATACTTTAAACAATGAAGGTAGGGGTTTTAGCTCTTCAGGGAGATGTTCGCGAACACATTAGTTCACTCATCACCTGCGGAGTTGATCCCGTTGCTGTTAGACGCTCTGCTGAAATAGATGTAATTGATGCGCTAGTTCTGCCCGGGGGAGAATCAACAACTATCGCTCAGCTTTCAGAAGTATTTGGAATTTACGAACAGTTGAAAAATCGCATCGCAGAAGGCATGCCTGTCTATGGTTCATGCGCGGGAATGATTCTTCTCGCCAACGAAATATTAGATGCCAAACAGGGTCAAAAAAGTTTCGGTGGCTTAGACATTACTGTTCGTAGAAATGCTTTTGGGCGCCAGGTTGACTCTTTTGAATCAGACCTCACATTTGATGATGGTTCGCCTGATTTGATTCGTGCGGTTTTCATTCGCGCACCATGGGTTGAAAGAGTTGGGGAAGGGGTGCAGGTTCTGGCATCTGTTGATAAACATCCTGTGGCTGTGCGCTCACAAACAATGCTTGCAACCTCGTTTCACCCAGAACTTACGGGGGATCACCGAATTCATCGCTACTTTATTGAGGAAGTGGCACGCCCTGCATTAGAGAAGGTAAAGTAAACTCATCGTTTAACGTCAGATTGAGGTGTTCCAATGTCCGGCCATTCCAAATGGGCGACGACCAAGCACAAGAAGGCGATCATTGATAGTCGCCGTGCAAAGGTATTTGCAAAGCAGATTCGTGCAATTGAAGTTGCAGCTCGTAATGGTGGAGCTGACATGGATGGAAACCCAACGCTGTTTGATGCAGTCGCAAAGGCAAAAAAATCTTCAATGCCGGCAGATAATATTGATCGCGCAATAAAGCGTGGTGCTGGACTTGAAGCTGGCGCAAAAGACTGGATCACGATTATGTATGAAGGTTATGGTCCTAATGGCGTTGCGATCATGATTGAGTGTTTATCCGATAACCGAAATCGTTCAGCATCTGAAGTGAAAGTTGCAGTTACACGCAACGGTGGATCGATGGCAGATCTCGGATCTGTTTCCTATCTTTTCAATCGCAAGGGTGTAGTCATCGTCAAAAAAGATGGCGCGTTGACCGAAGATTCAATCCTAGAAGCAGTTCTTGAAGCCGGAGCCGAAGAGGTAAATGACTTAGGTGAGGCGTTCGAGATTGTCAGCGAGCCTGTTGATTTAGTTCCTGTTCGCACAGCGTTGCAAAGTGCTGGTATCGATTATGAATCCGCTGACTCATCATTCCTGCCTTCTATGTTGATTCCGCTAGATGCAGAGGGTGCTAAGAAGGTTTTTGAACTTATCGATGCCATTGAAGAGCTAGATGATGTGCAGAACGTGTTTAGCAACTTTGATGTTTCTGACGAGGTTATGGCGAGCCTCGATTAAGTAATTGTTTCTCATCTCTAGGCTTGAGGACTGAACTAACGAGAAAGCACGAGGCTGAGCATTGAGAGTATTAGGCGTTGATCCAGGCCTTACTCGCTGCGGCGTTGGCATAGTCGAAGGTGTTATTGGCTCTCCGATTACATTAGTAGGAGTTGGAGTAATTCTGACTCCAACGGAGGCTGCCCTTGATCAACGGTTACTGGATTTGGACCAACAGCTTTCTGAATGGATAAATGTTTGGAAGCCAGATGTGATTGCCGTGGAAAGAGTTTTTTCTCAACACAATGTCAGAACTGTTATGGGCACAGGGCAAGCGGCAGGAATTGCGCTACTACTTGCTGCCAAAGCTGGCATTCCAGTCATGATGCACACTCCATCTGAAGTAAAGGCCTCAGTCACGGGAAGTGGTCGAGCGAACAAAGCACAGGTTGCTTTAATGGTTCAAAAGATTCTCAACTTGGACACGATTCCAAAGCCGGTAGATGCAACTGATGCATTGGCACTTGCTATTTGTCATATCTGGCGAGGTGGCGGTAACGCAAAAATCGCACAAGCATTAGCTGCAGAACAGTCACGTTTAAAGAAGTTGCGTGCGAGATGATTTCATTACTAACGGGATCTGTTCGTTCTATTTCAACTGATCGATTGATTGTTGAGGTAGGTGGCTTTGGAGTATCAGTTCTTGTAAATCCTCAAACTGCCGCGCAGGTGACTCTTGGCTCACAGGTTCAACTGTTTACATCACTGGTGGTTCGTGAGGATTCGCTAACACTATTTGGCTTTATCAATGATGAGTCACGTTCTCTTTTTGAATTGGTGCAGACGGTTTCTGGCATTGGACCCAAGGTCGCACTTTCTATCTTGGGCGCTTTAACTCCCGAAGATTTGGGTCGTGCTATTTCTCAAGAAGATATTGGCGCAATCGAAAAGGTTCCAGGCATCGGACGCAAAGGTGCCCAACGTTTAATTCTTGAACTTAAGGGCAAGTTAAGTGATCTCTCATCTGTTCATGCGTATAAGGGCCACCAACCAGCATGGCGAGAACAGCTAACTAGTGCACTTGTTTCTCTCGGTTTCTCTCCGAAGGAATCTGATGGCGCTATCTCGCAAGTTATTTCTACCTTGCAAGCAGATGGAAAAGATGCAGCGCACTTGGACTTAAGTGAATTACTTAAGTTAACCCTTGCAAGTGGAAAGAGTGCTCGTGGCTGATGACCGTTTGGTAACACCACAAATTAAGGGCGAAGAGTCGGCTGTTGAGCATGCCTTGCGCCCGAAGACCTTAAGTGATTTTGTTGGCCAAAATCGCGTGCGTGAACAGATCGATGTCTTATTGACCGCAGCGCGCCATCGCAATTCACCCGCCGATCACATTTTGTTGTCAGGTCCGCCAGGTTTGGGTAAGACAACCCTTGCTTTAATTCTGGCAAGTGAGATGCAGGCGCCGATTCGCATAACAAGCGGACCTGCAATTACTCATGCAGGTGATCTTGCGGCAATTCTCTCTTCATTAGTTGAAGGTGAGATTTTATTTCTTGATGAAATCCATCGCCTCCCACGACCTGCAGAGGAACTTCTTTATTTGGCGATGGAGGATTTTCGAGTTGATGTAGTTGTAGGCAAAGGTCCTGGTGCAACAGCTATTCCATTGCAACTTCCACATTTCACATTAGTGGGTGCTACCACTCGAGCAGGATTACTTCCGAGTCCACTGCGCGATCGATTTGGGTTTACAGCACATCTTGATTTCTATGATGAAAAAGATATTGCTCACGTGATTACACGAAGTGCAGAGTTACTCAAGATAGTTATTGATAAAGATGCGATCGTTGAGGTAGCAGGGCGTTCTCGTGGAACACCTCGTATTGCCAATCGATTGTTGCGCCGCGTCCGTGACTATGCGCAGGTCCAAGGCAGTGCCCGCATTTCTTTGGCCGATGCAAAGTCAGCGCTAGAGATGTATGAAGTTGATGAGCTAGGTCTAGATCGTCTCGATCGTGGTGTTTTGGTGGCATTGGTTGAAAGATTTAATGGGGGACCGGTAGGGCTTTCAACATTGGCCATTGCAGTTGGTGAAGAGATAGAAACAGTTGAATCTGTAGCAGAACCATTCTTAGTCCGAAACGGCTTTATGGCCAGAACTCCGCGCGGGCGAGTGGCCACCGCGCAAGGATGGCGCCATATAGGACGAACACCACCCGCTGAAATCTCTACGCTTTTCGACTTACCAGCACCTGACGCCTAGACTCTCGCCCTATGTCTACAACTAATAAACCAGTAAAGACGGCTGCCCGCCCTGGCCGCACTTTAGCGATTCTAGCCTTGGTCCTCATTGCCATGACTAGCTTGGTTTTCATTCAAGGGGCAAAATCAGTTCGCTTAGGTCTAGATCTTCGCGGTGGTACTTCGGTCACTTTGCAACCAAGAATTGCACCGGGTGATGAAGGCAAGATCACTAGCGATGCGATCGATCAGGCGGTTTCAATTATCCGCCAGCGCGTTAACTCATTGGGTGTTGCAGAATCAGAAGTTTCTGCGCAAGGTAGCGGCACAAATCGCCAGATTGTTATCTCAGTACCTGGTGATACAGGACGCCGCGTTGTTGAATTAGTCGGACAAACTGCAGAACTTCGATTCCGTCAGGTGCTTGCATCTGCCTCAGGAGTTCCTTCAGCAAGCGATGCGGCTGCAACACCTGCAGCAGGTGTGAGTGCTGAAGCAAATGCAAAGTTTGCAGCACTTGACTGCACGAAGGCAGAAAATCTTCAAGGCACTGGCGCAGATGCACCGACAGATACATTGGTTGCTTGCGATCGCGCAGGTGGCACGAAGTACATCTTGGCTCCAGCTGAAGTGCTGGGTCGTCAGATTTCCAAAGCATCAGCAGGTCTAGATACTCAAGCTGGTAGCGCTTGGTATGTGAGTCTCACATTTAACAATGAGGGAACTTCAGCATTTGGAGCATTAACAGCTCGAGTGACATCACTTCCAGAACCAACTAATCAGGTAGCAATTGTTCTTGATGGTTTAGTTGTTTCTTCACCAAGAATTAACGAGGCTATTCCTTCGGGCACAGCGCAAATCACAGGAAGCTTCACTCAGTTAGAAGCCCAGGATCTTGCAAATGTTCTGAAGTATGGTGCATTACCTCTAGCATTTGATCGCGGAGAAGTGCAGCAAGTCTCACCAACCCTTGGCGCAGATCAACTTAATGCAGGTTTACTCGCCGGTGCACTTGGTCTTGGACTTGTAATGATTTATTCATTGCTCTATTACCGCGGATTAGGAATCGTGACTGTTGGTTCCTTAACCGTTGCTGGTGGACTTATCTACCTACTCTTCCTACTTCTTGGAAAGTGGATCGGGTTTACGCTCACATTAGCTGGAATTGCTGGAGCAATCGTTGCAATCGGTGTTACAGCTGACTCATTCATTATTTACTTCGAACGTATTCGAGATGAGATGAGAGAAGGAAGAACGCTACGAACTGCAGTTGAGACTGGTTGGGTTCGAGCACGTCGAACCATCTTGGTCGCCGACTTTGTTTCATTGATTGCCGCAGCCCTCCTTTACTTCTTCGCTGTCGGCGGAGTACGAGGATTCGCGTTCACGCTAGGTCTAACAACACTTGTTGACCTTGTGGTGGTTTTTGTCTTTACAAAACCACTCGTTTCGATCTTGTCGCGAGTTACATTCTTTAATTCAGGTCATTCATGGTCAGGTTTCTCAAGCAAGAGCTTGGGCACTGTAGTTGCGAAGGAGGCATAAAGATGTCGAAGATGTCAGGTCTTGGTGGTCGTCTCTATCGCGGCGAAACAGCTGTTGATTTCATTGGCAAGCGTCGTCGCTGGTACTCCGTATCAGCCCTGTTTGTCCTTGCATCGATTGCAGCTCTTGCTATTCAAGGATTGCACCTTGGAATTGAGTTCAAGGGTGGTTCATCTTTCACAGTAAATAAGGCAACTGCAACGATCGAACAGGCGCGTTCTGCTGTCGAAGCGACGGGTATTCCAGGCGAGCTAATTGTCCAGGAAATTGGTAGTGACAAAGTTCGCGTTCAAACTGGCGCACTTGATACCGTTCAAAATAACGCGGTGCAAGATGCATTAGCTGCAGAGTTTGATGTGTCTGTTGAATCAATCGACACCCAAATAATTGGACCTTCATGGGGTAAAGAAATTACTCGCAAGGCCATCTATGGATTAGTTGGTTTCTTGATTGTCGTAATGCTCTATCTTGCGATGGCTTTTGAACCTAAAATGTCTATTGCAGCAATCGCCGCTGTTGTACACGACGTCTTCATCACTGTTGGAATCTATGCACTCGTAGGCTTTGATGTTACACCGGCTACGATTATTGGATTCTTAACTATTCTGGGTTATTCCCTTTATGACACGGTGGTTGTGTTCGACAAGGTTCGTGAAAATACACACGCAATTACCTCTAATTCAACTAGAACATATTCACAGGCGGTTAACCATGCGGTTAATCAAACACTTGTACGTTCTGCAAACACTTCCCTAATTGCACTCCTACCTGTTGGTTCGATCCTTTTTGTTGGAGCAGGCTTACTAGGAGCTGGAACGTTGAAGGATCTTTCACTTGCACTGTTTATCGGCCTTGCAGTTGGTACCTACTCTTCAATTTTCATCGCACCACCTGTACTTGCACAATTGCGCGAGAAGGAGCCAGCTATGCAGGCTCTAGCAAAGCGTGTTAACGCTCGCTCAGGTGGAACAGCCCCAGTTGCAACTTCTGCGGCCGTCGCTGCGGTTAATGGACGAGGTCCACGTAACCAACCAAAACGCAAGGGTCGTAAGTAGGGTTCTTTGTGGATACTTTGATAGCACCAGTAATCAGTGCTCTCAAAGAAAATCACGCCTCGGTAGATTCTGATGAGGTCTCTCGCGCATTCGATGTCGCGCGAGATGCCCATGAGGGCCAGCTCCGCAAATCAGGTGAAGCCTATATAACCCATCCAGTTGCTGTTGCTGAAATCCTTGCAAACTTAGGATTGAATCAGCCAACTGTTATCGCTGCACTGCTACATGACACTGTTGAAGACACTCAATACTCACTAACACAATTACGTACTGACTTTGGTGATGAAGTCGCCAATTTAGTTGATGGTGTTACAAAGCTAGACAAGTTGGCTTATGGTCCAACTGCTGAGGCTGAAACAGTACGCAAGATGGTTATTGCGATGTCTCGTGATATTCGCGTCCTTGTTATCAAGTTGGCAGACCGTTTGCATAATGCCAGGACCTGGAAGTACGTGTCTGAAGAGAGCGCACTTCGTAAAGCTCGGGAGACTCTAGATATTTACGCACCTCTGGCTCACCGTTTAGGTATGAACGCGATTAAATGGGAGCTTGAAGATCTATCTTTTGAAGTTTTAGAACCAAAGAAGTTTGAAGAGATATCTCGGTTGGTAGCAGAACGTTCTCCATCTCGGGATGCGTTGACGGAGCAAGTAATTGTCGCTGTTAAAGAGGATCTCTTGCGGGACAGTATTGAATCAACAGTAACGGGGCGCAATAAACACTTTTTCTCGGTGTATCAAAAGATGGTCGTTCGAGGTCGTGAGTTCAATGAAATCTATGACCTCGTTGGCATCCGGGTATTGGTGAATGATGTTCGCGATTGTTATGCGGTGCTGGGATCCATTCACGCACGTTGGAGTCCTGTCCCTGGGCGCTTCAAGGATTACATCGCAATGCCAAAATTCAATTTATATCAATCACTTCATACAACAGTAATAGGTCCAACTGGCAAAGCAATCGAGATTCAAATCAGAACTTACGATATGCATTCTCGCGCAGAGTTCGGTATTGCTGCTCACTGGAAATACAAACAGGGTCCTGAAAACACAGATAGTTCTCCCGAAATGCTGTGGCTTCGCCAATTACATGAATGGCAGAAAGAAACTGAAGATCCTTCAGAATTCCTAGAAGCACTACGTTTTGACTTGGGTTCACCTGAAGTATTTGTTTTCACACCGAAGGGGAGCGTTGTCGCGCTCCCGGGCGGATCAACTCCGGTGGACTTTGCATTCTCTGTTCACACCGATGTTGGTCTTCGATGCGCAGGTGCGAAGGTGAATGGTCGTCTAGTTCCCCTCGACTCGCGGCTTAATAACGGTGATGTTATTGAGATTGTTACCAATAAAGGCGAAACAGCCGGACCAAGTCGCGATTGGCTGAACTTTGTTAAGAGTCCGCGTGCTCGTTCAAAGATTAAGGCTTATTTCAGCAAGGAGCGTCGCGAAGAAGCGATAGATGCAGGTCGTGAGTCTATTGCCCGTCAAATGCGTAAAGCCGGTCTGCCTTTACAAAAGATTTTCGCAGGACATTCTTTATTGGAACTCTCACATGAGTTACGTTATCCAGATATCGATGCGTTGTATTCAGCGGTGGGTGATGGTTATGTGTCTGCGGCATCAATTATCGATAAGTTAGTAACAGCGCTAGGGGCGGAAGATTCGCATCCAGAGCCAACGATGGATGTTTTCCCTACTCGTGCTCCTACAACTCGTCGTTCAAGTAATGCAGTTGATGTTGAGGGTACAGATGAAGTGCTTGTGAAGCTTGCTCGTTGTTGCACCCCAGTTCCTGGAGATCCAATTATGGGCTTCATCACGAAGGGGAGTGGCGTTTCAATTCACAGAGCCGATTGCACCAATGCGAGCGACTTACAGGTACATCAATTAGATCGGGTGGTAAATGTTAAGTGGCGTATTGGAGCTTCTTCTGTATTTTTGGTCAATATTCAAGTTGAAGCTTTAGATCGTGCCTCATTGTTGGCCGATGTAACTCGCACTTTATCTGATCAGCATGTAAATATTTTGAGCGCTGCAGTCAGCACATCAAAAGATAGAACTGCCTTTTCGCGCTTTACTTTTGAAATGGCAGATGCGACTCACTTGGATTCAGTACTTGCAGCGGTGCGGGGCATTGAAGGTGTTTACGATGTTTATCGAACAACCAACAATTAATTAAATTCAGCTAGTCCCTTTTCGGCCTCTGCCAACCACACCTTACGAGCCGTGGCAGACTCTGCAGCCTCTTCTGACTTCTTGGTGTTACCGCTAGCGGCAAATTTGGCAGCTGCCTTTTCATAGTTAGCAATTGATTCAGTCAGTTGTGCGACAACTTCTTCCGCACGCTTCTTTGCGGCTGGATCAGTCTTGCGCCACATGTCCGCTTCAGCTTCCTTAATCACAGACTCCACCTTTGCAACGCGTGCATCTAGGGCAGCACGCTTATCGCGGTGTGTCATTCCAATCTTTTCCCACGCGCGCAAGTGCTCATTAAGTACCTTGCGTGATTCCTTGATGTCGGTAATAGGCAGTACCGCTTCGATGAGAGTAAGTAACTCTTCTCGCTTAATTAGGTTAGTTGCCATAGTTACATCGCGCTTTTCTAGGTCAGCGTTCTTTGATGCGAAGAACTGATCTTGCGCCGCCTTAAAGCGAGACCATAGTTTGGCGTCATCACTCTTCTTGCCACGACCAGATGCTTTCCAAAGATCCATGAGTGCTTTGAAGCGCTTTGCAGTTGGAACCCATTCAGTTGATGTTGCTAACTTCTCTGCCTCTTCAACAATGGCCTTCTTGGCATCTGCCACGACTGACTGAGTTGCCTCAAGTGCGGCAAAGTGAGTCCTGCGACGCTTATCGAATTTATTGCGTGATGAAGAAAAACGCTTCCAGAGATCTGCATCCGCTTTCTTATCTAGACGAGGCGCAGCCTTCCATTCATCGAGTAACACCTTGAGGCGATCACCAGTGCTCTTCCAACTTTCAGAGAGGGCTAACCCTTCAGCTTCAACAACAATCTTTTCTTTTTCAACAATAATTTGTTCACGGCGAGCAGCCTTTGCGGCAGTTTCGGCTGCCTTCTTAGCTTCATAGGCCTCGCGGTGTCCTTCAATCAATGGCTCAATTTGCTCAACGGATGCTGCGAGCGCTTCGAGATCTCCGACTCCATTTAATTCTTTGACCTGATCGCGCAACTTCTTAACAGCTGCATGTGCATCTGAAGGAACCATGGCTCCACTTTTAATGCGTGCTGCTAGGAGTGCAACTTCGGCGGCAAGAACTTCAAACTTGCGGACAAAGTATGACAATGCTTCTTCAGGACTTTTTCCTGGGTATGAACCGACTGCTGTTTCACCCTGTGATGTGCGAACATAAACTGTTCCATCTTCTGCGACTCGACCAAAAGCTGAAGGATCTCCGATCAACGCACTTGCTGCGCTGGCCTGGTGTGGGAAATTCATATCTGTCATGAGAGTGATCCTTTCAGCGCGTTTCTTCTTAATGAAGTTCGCTATGTGGTGGGTGCGATGCTGAGAAGTTTTAACGCTTCTGAGCGTGGGTGGAGTGTGTATTCGTGTGCAAAAGGTACCCTGTCTCATGGTGTGAGCGTCAATCGCACCCTAATTTGAGCGTGGAATCGGGAGGCTAGTGCGATGTTGATCGACTCCTTTGCCGCCCCTATGTATGCCACCAATTGTTGGGTCATAGCTACTGAGCCTGGTGCGGAGTGCGTCGTTATCGATCCGGGCATGCCAGATGTTTCCCAGCAGTTAACAGAAATTTTGGACAAACATAATTTAAAGCCCGTCGCAGTCATTGCTACACACGGCCATCTGGACCACACATTTTCTATACAACCGATCGCAGATGGATACGGCATCCCTTCCTACATCCATAGTGAAGATCGGGCAGCATTGTCGAACCCGGAAAAGCTTGTTAGTTCAGAGTTTCAAAGCATGTTGTCCGGAATGAGTTTTTCGGAGCCTAAGGATGTTCGTGAGCTGCGAAATGGTGATGTTATTGATCTCGTAGGGCTTTCCTTTAAAGCTATTCATGCTCCAGGCCACACGCGTGGTTCTTTGATGTTTGAAGTTTCCAATGAGGTATTAGTCAGCGGGGATGTTCTATTTTCTGGTTCGATTGGACGAACAGATTTACCTACAGGTTCGGCAAAAGATATGGAAGAGACATTGCGTAAAAAAGTAGTGCCATTATCAGATCACTTACGAGTATTGCCTGGGCATGGGCCAGATACAACGATGGCACATGAAAAAAAGCACAATCCATACCTTAAGAGTTTGGTAGGTCGTTACTAATGGCTGGACAAAAAATATCTGCACCTAAGGGTGTGAGTGAGTACGTTCCTAGTCGGTCTAGTGCATTTGAATTCGTCCGAGAGAGCTTGATCGAACCGGCAAAGCTTGCTGGATATCAGTTAATTGAACTTCCAGTTTTTGAAGATACAGAATTGTTTACTCGTGGTGTTGGTGAATCGACAGATGTCGTATCAAAAGAGATGTATACATTTGAAGATCGTGG
>CANLAC010000026.1 GCA_947488645.1 Actinomycetota bacterium
TGCTTGATGAAGGCGTTGTTTCAACACCAGCAGAGATTGATCTGTGCATGTTGATGGGTGCTGGATGGCCAATGCATCTTGGAGGAATCTTGCCGTATCTAGATCGCGAAGGAATTAGCGAATCAGTAACAGGCAAGCGCTTCCATGAAAAGGGAGTTGCATCCCTTCCTGCTTAATAACTAATGTAGTTATTAGAGAAGTGAGCGCAATACATACTGCATGATCCCACCGTGGCGGTAGTAATCTGCTTCGCCCGGTGTATCAATGCGAACCTTTGCAGTAAATGTTATTGATCCTGCAGTCACTGTTAGCTCCTTTGGAACTCCCCCGCTGTTTAGTGCAGTGATTCCAGTGATTGCAAATGTTTCTGTGCCGTTGAGACCAAGTGATGCAGCAGTTTCGCCATCCTTAAACTGCAATGGCAAGACACCCATACCGATCAAGTTGGAGCGGTGAATACGTTCAAAGCTCTCGGCAATAACAGCGCGAACACCCAATAGCGCTGTGCCCTTTGCAGCCCAGTCACGTGATGAACCTGAGCCATACTCCTTGCCAGCAAGGATTACGAGAGGTGTTCCAGCGGCTTGGTAAGCAACTGATGCATCATAAATAGTTGTTTGTTCTCCGCCAGCTAGGAAGTTGCGAGTAAAGCCACCCTCAACACCATCTAGTAACAGGTTCTTTAGACGAATATTTGCAAATGTTCCGCGAATCATGATCTCGTGGTTTCCACGACGTGATCCATATGAGTTGAAATCTGCGCGATCAATTCCATGCTCTGCCAAATACTTTCCAGCAGGTGAGTCAGCCTTGATGTTTCCAGCAGGTGAAATGTGATCTGTTGTTACTGAATCACCCAGAACTGCCAATACGCGAGCCCCAGATATGTCCTTTACAGGCGTTGGCTCTTTAGGCATTCCTTCAAAGTAAGGGGGCTTTCGAACATATGTTGACTTGAGATCCCACTCGAAAGTTTTACCTGTTGGTGTAGCAAGTGACTTCCAGCGATGATCGCCTTCAAAGACAGTTGCGTAATCCTTTTTAAACATCTCTGATGAGATGGAAGAATCAATAACGCTCTGGATTTCTTGTGGAGTTGGCCAGATGTCTTTTAGGAAAACCTCGTTTCCACTCGTGTCCTTGCCCAGCGCATCTCTCTCGAAATCATGATCCATTGTGCCGGCAATTGCGTAAGCCACTACTAGCGGAGGCGATGCAAGGTAGTTCATCTTCACATCTGGGCTAATGCGACCTTCAAAGTTTCGGTTACCTGACAAAACAGCTGTCACGGCTAAATCAGACTCATTAATTGCTTTACTGATATCAATTGGAAGTGGGCCTGAGTTACCGATACAGGTAACACAGCCATAACCAACTAGGTGGAAGCCAAGTGCTTCCATGTAACGGGTTAAATCTGCGCGATCATAGTAATCAGTTACAACCTTTGATCCTGGAGCAAGAGTTGTCTTAACCCAAGGCTTGGACTTTAAGCCTTTCTCTACAGCTTTCTTAGCAAGGAGCGCTGCCCCGATCATTACAGATGGGTTAGAGGTATTAGTACATGAGGTAATTGATGCAATTACAACATCACCATTTTTCACACGAGTTGATCCCGCTGTTACTTCGCCTTTAGCAGTCTTGTCGGTGTAGTAAGTCGGAAGAATCTTTTCAAATGCATTCTTTGAATCACTCAAGGAAATACGATCCTGCGGACGCTTTGGACCTGAAATTGAGGGAACAACAGTTGAAAGATCTAGCTCTACTACCTGTGAGAAACGTGGTTCAACTGATGCGTCATGCCACATTCCCTGCTTCTTTGCATACTGTTCAACCAAAGCGACCTGATCATCACTGCGGCCTGTTAGGCGCAGGTAGCGAAGGGTTTCTTCATCGATTGGGAAAATTGCACATGTTGAACCATATTCAGGGCTCATGTTTCCGATTGTTGTTCGGTTAGCCATAGGAACTGATGTAACTCCTGGGCCAAAGAACTCCACAAACTTTCCAACAACGCCTACTTTTCGCAAAATTTCAGTAATGGTCAACGCCATATCCGTTGCTGTTGTGCCTAATGGCAACGCACCAGTTAGCTTGAAGCCAACAACACGTGGAATCAACATCGAAACTGGCTGACCGAGCAACGCTGCTTCTGCCTCAATTCCGCCAACACCCCAGCCAAGGACACCTAGTCCGTTAACCATGGTTGTGTGTGAATCTGTACCCACAACAGTGTCAGGGTATGCGCGAAGCGTTCCATTAACTGTGCGAGTCATAACTACGCGTGCTAAATATTCAATGTTTACCTGGTGAACAATTCCTGTTCCAGGTGGAACAACCTTGAACTCATCAAAGGCACTCTGGCCCCAACGCAAGAATCGGTAACGCTCTTGGTTTCGCTCATACTCAATATCTGTGTTCTGCTCAAATGAATCCTTACTTCCAAACTTATCTGCAATAACAGAGTGATCAATGACGAGCTCAGCTGGTGCAAGAGGGTTTACTTTTGTTGCATCTCCCCCAAGTTCAACGATTGCTTCACGCATCGTTGCAAGGTCAACAACACAAGGAACTCCGGTGAAGTCCTGCATAACAACACGAGCAGGTGTAAATTGAATTTCAGTATCTGGCTCAACAGAGGGATCCCATGAGGCAAGTGCCTTGATGTGATCGGCGGTGATATTGGCACCATCTTCGGTGCGAAGTAAGTTCTCTAGAAGAACCTTGAGGCTAAAGGGAAGGTTTGAAGCACCTTCAATTGAGGAGATATCGAAAATCTCAAAACTCTTACCCGCAACATCTAGGTTCTTTTGTGCGTTAAAAGAGTTTTTACTCATTATTTGCCTTTCGTAGAAGCCTTTAGGGTGCTGAAGATACCTCAGCGCGCGCATACAGGGCAACACATTCGATGTGATGTGTCATTGGAAAGAGATCAAAAGCACGCACTTTTACCAGTGAATAACTGTGATCTGCAAGATAGGCGGTATCTCTGGCCAATGCAGCTGGGTCGCAAGCCACATACACAATTGCACGTGGTGCCAATCTTGCTATGTGAGCAACAGTTTCCTTGCCTGCTCCATCTCGAGGCGGATCCAAAACAACTACATCTGCTGCCGTGATTCTGGGCAATAACTTTGCGACATCACCAGTTGCAATTGTTATGTTGGACAAAGATGCAAAATTGCGATTGGCGTCTGCTGTGGCAACTTTGCTTCCTTCAATTAGATCAACATGTCCTGTCGGTCCAACTGCCTCCACAATCGCAGCTGTAAATAAACCCACGCCGCCATAGAGATCTAAAACATGTTCACCAGTTTTTAACTGAGCAAAATCAAGTATCGCTTGCGTCAAAATTTCTGGTGCTTTTTTGTGACTCTGCCAAAAAGATTCTTGACTCACTTCTAATGATTTTCCCAATACATTCTCGTGAAGGACGGCAGGGCCTTCAGTTAATCGTGCTTTTTCCTCACCTCGTGTGGGTGCTAAAGCGATAGAGCGTTCCCCTGTATTTGAAGCACTAATTTCAACTCGAACATCACCCTTGAGATCACGACTGGCAATCTCACTAAAGTTCATACCTTCAACACAAATAATGCAATCAGTAACCGGAGCAATCGAGTGTGACCTTGATTTATAGAATCCCAGTTTTCCATTTCGGTCAGTAGTGGCGATTGCGCGGGTTCGCCAATGGGTACTTTCACCAACTTCTTCGACATCTACTCGCAGATCCATCTTTGCAATACGCGAGAATTGCTCTGCAATTACATCGGACTTTAGTCTCCGCTGATGATCTACTGAAATATGCTGGAAATCGCATCCGCCGCAACCATTCCTATGGGCAAATGAGCACGGAGCTTGAACACGGAACTCAGATGGCGCCTCAACTGAAATCACATCTGCGCGATTAAAGGATGATCCGGTACTTGTGATTTGAATAGTGCACTTTTCACCTGGAATCGCATGTCGAACAAAGATAACCGCCCCATCATGGCGCGCAATAAAATGTCCCCCGTGCGCCACTTTTTCGATGGTGACCTGCACGAGATCTCCAGTTTTTAGGGTTGAACTCTTGTTTGATGCCATGGATGTAAGCCTATGGGTGTAAGTTACCTCCTGTGCACGTAGTCATCATGGGTTGCGGTCGAGTTGGTTCATCACTCGCCACCGAACTCGAAGCAGCCGGTCATACAGTCGCAGTCATCGACCAGGCTCGTGAAGCATTCCGCCGATTAGGTCCAAACTTCAAAGGCCGCACAGTCACAGGTGTTGGCTTTGATCGCGAAGTTCTACTCGAAGCAGGCATTCAAGATGCAGACGCATTTGCCGCAGTAAGTAATGGCGATAACTCAAATATCCTTGCTGCTCGCGTAGCCCGCGAAACATACGGTGTTCAAAATGTTGTCGCACGTATTTATGACCCAGGACGCGCAGAAATTTACCAGCGCTTAGGTATTCCAACTGTTGCAACTGTTTTGTGGGCGACTGATCAAATTCTTAGACGACTTGCTCCAGAAGGTTCTAGATCTGAATGGCGCGATGCAACAGGTGTAATCCAACTGTGCGAAATGCACCCACAAAATGATTGGTACGGCCGCCCTATCCTTTTGATTGACGCTCTGACACCTGCACGCGTTGCATTCATTACACGCCTAGGTGAAGGCTTAATTCCCGATGAACACACAGTCTTGCAGCAAGGCGATCTGATCCATGTGATGGTCTCAGAAGCAGATGTAGTTCGAACCGAAGAAATCCTTGCAAGTAGCCCAGAAGGTGAACGTCGATGAGAATTGCAATAGCTGGAGCCGGAAATGTCGGACGAGCCATTGCTCGCGAGCTTTTAGATAATGGTCATCAAGTTCTCTTGATCGACAAAGATCCTAAAGCTTTGAAGTTGGAGAGCGTTCCAGATGCTGAATGGCTTATGGCTGATGCCTGTGAAATTACATCCTTAGATAACGCGCATCTAAATAACTGCCAGGTATTAGTGGCAGCAACCGGTGATGACAAGGCGAACCTTGTTACATCACTACTTGGTAAGACTGAATATGGGGTACCCCGAGTTATAGCCAGAATTAATCACCCAAAAAATGAATGGCTGTTTGATTCTTCATGGGGTGTAGATGTTGCTGTTTCTACACCACGTATTATTTCCGCTCTCGTTGAAGAAGCTGTAAGTGTCGGCGATGTTGTTCGCTTATTCTCATTTAGAAAAGGCCAAGCAAATCTTGTAGAACTTACATTGCCAGATGGATCTGCATGCATTGGAAAGACTGTTGAAGAAATTGAGCTTCCAGAAAATGCTGCAATCGCAGCCATTGTTCGCGATGGCAGAGTAATTACTGCACATGCTCACGATGTGTTTGCCGCAGGGGATGAATTGTTGTTTATTGCTTCAGCCGATGCTGAAGCGCAAATTAAAGCTTGCTTTATTTCTTAATCAGTTACCTTTTGAGCAGGCGGTCCGGCCTTAATCACTAACCATGTTGCATAGGCCGTAATGAAAAATAACGGATATCCCATGGCAAGATTTACGGTACCTAACAGATTGACGTTTCCACTCTTGTAAATCGGATACTGAACTGCAATACGCACGAAGAACATCGCAACCCAAAGCCAACTTGCCTTGATATACATTTTTTTGCGCGCTGGATCTTTTCGCCAGGTCAAGTTCTCGCCCAAAAGTGGACCTAGAACGAGACCTAAAATTGGCCACCCAGCAACATTGGCAATCAAATACACAGTTCCATACCCAAGGTTTGTTAGGAGTTTTGGAATATAGAAATCAGTTGCATTACCGCTCCGATTCGCAAAATAAGCACAAATTAAGACTCCGATTACGCCAGAAACAGAATGCTGGATCGTATCTTTCATGATCAATCTAATGATTGCTAATGTGATTGAGAGTGAAAGTGACGCCCAAATTGCGGTGTTTACCTCTTGTGTAAAGTTAAAAACAATTAAGAAAACAACTGCTGGCACACCGGAATCAATCAGGCCTTTTTTACCACCCAAAGCGTTAACAACCTTGTCGCGATCATCGTTGTGTTGGCTCATGATTTCCCCGTAGAGCCAAAGCCACCAATACCGCGGCCCGATCCAGGCAAATCTTTAACTTCAACGAACTCTGCGCGTTCGACCTTTTGAATCACCAACTGCGCAATTCGATCACCTTTGTGAAAAGTAATCGCTTCCTTAGGATCATGGTTAATCATGATGCATTGCAATTCTCCGCGATATCCAGCATCTACTGTTCCTGGAGCATTGACCATTGTTACGCCATGTTTAATAGCTAAACCTGATCGCGGGTGAACGAGTGCGACATAACCATCAGGTAATGCAATTGCGATGCCGGTAGGAACCAAGGCACGCTCCCCCGGCTGCAAGGTCACATCAACGCGAGTAACAATATCTGCACCAGCATCACCACCTTTGGCATATGTTGGAAGCGGTACCGAAGGATCTAAACGTGTAATTAACACCTGCACATTCGCCATAGTTATGGGTTAATCTCAAACGTCGGATCAACAAATGCCATTAATTCAGGCGTCTTTGCCATTTGCGCTAAATACTCTTTAGGCGCGTTATTCATGAAGTGATCCATAGGAACAACTATATAAAGTGCTGCAGCTCGAACAGCTATCTCGCCATCTGGCGAATTAAGGCGCCCAATAGCCGATGTATAAACCTTACGATTTACCTGTCCTGTTATTTCTGCAGTGATATGCAATGTACTACCCATAGGAACTGGCTTAATGAAATCGGTTTCTAGGCGTCCAGTTACCGCAGGTGCGCGCAGCAACCACATCAATTTTCCTAGCGCTTCATCAAATGCCAATGACAAAAGACCGCCATGAGCCAGACCAGGTGCTCCTTGATGATTTTCATTGACTGTAAATTTGGCGGTGATATCTAAGCCTTCACCCGCATATGCAACAAGATGCAGACCAGTCGGATGCAATTCCCCGCAACCAAAACAATGCCCAAAGTGTGATGGGATTTTAGAACCGGCAACCGGTGCCATTGCATGACGCTCCGGGATAGGTGCACCTTCAGGAGCTGTTGTGCTTGGAATTCGAGCCATACGGCAAGGTTACCGCCTTCATATCCGATACGGTAACTCCCATGCGTTACCGCGAAGTGATACGTGCACCACTATGGCTTTTGGCCATCGTGTACTTCTTCATGCTCTCTTTGGTAATTTCGATATGGGCTGCCCTCGGAAACGATGCTGCGTTAATCTCACTTGCCCTTGTAACTGCTGGCTTGGTGTGGATTTATTCTGCGAGCACCTTAATAATCGAAGTTAATAATGAAGAGCTTCGAGTTGGCAAAGCACACATCAGCCTCAGTCTTATTGGCGATTGCATCGATCTAGATAATGAAGCGATCAAACGCGTGAGAACTCGTGATGCAGACCCCCGAGCGTTTCTTGCCATTAGATTTTGGACTTCTAAAGGTGTTCGAGTCACAATAAATGACACAAGGGATTCAACGCCATACTGGCTAATTAGTAGTAACGCCGGGGCTGAATTAATACGGGCAATTAAAAACTAAAGAGTTAATTACACTCTTTACAAACAGCTTTAGCGCCTTCACCCTTAGCAAGTTGAGTAACATGGTGAACCAAGAAGCATCGTGAGCATGTGAACTCATCAACTTGCTTTGGGACAACTCGAACCGCTAACTCTTCTCCTGATAAATCTGCACCAGGTAATTCAAGACTTTCTGCAGCTTCTGCTTCATCGACATCGATCTGACCGGATTGAGCATCAACACGCTTGGCCTTGAGTTCTTCTAGAGACTCCTCATGAAGTTCCTCATCAGTTTTTCTGGGGGTGTCGTAATCTGTTGCCATTGCTCTCACCGCCTTTCAGTAAATCGTAATAACTGCTAACGGGCGCATCATGGCGCATTTGACTGGGTTATGCAGGCTATATGGGGCGGCGTGTCGGTGTTATTGCCCACTTGTGTGGGAATTCTCGATTCTTTGAGCCAAACCACCGTTAACACGGGCGTGAATCGAAGTTCCTTCAGGTAAGTACTGCTCTGAAAAGATTTCTCCACTTTCATGAATTGCGTGGACCAAGTCTCCTCGATCATAAGGAATTACAACATTAATCTCGATTGAAGGTCTGGGCAGCGAGGCCTCAATTGCGTGCAATAAACCTTCGACTCCAAAACCTGTTCGCACTGAAAATGCATAACTGTTGGGCTCTTTGCGCAAAATTTCTATGATCACTGCCGGATCGGCTACATCAACCTTATTAATCGCAATAATCTCAGGAATATCCTTACCACCAATTTCATCGATAACTAATCTAACGGCCCGAATTTGCTCAAATGGGTCAGGGTGTGATCCATCGACGACATGCACGATGAGATCTGCTTCGGATACTTCTTCAAGAGTTGATTTGAATGCGTCAATCAATTGATGTGGCAAATGGCGAACAAAACCAACTGTGTCACTCAATGTGTAAACGCGACCATCGGCCGTTTCAGATTTACGGACAGTTGGATCTAGAGTCGCAAAGAGAGCGTTCTCCACTAGAACGCCTGCATTAGTTAACTTATTGAGTAATGAGGATTTACCCGCATTGGTGTACCCCGCGATCGCAACTGATGGGATATTAAATCGACGGCGTTCTTGTCGCTTGGTATCTCTGGACACCTTCATCTCGGCGATCTCGCGACGAAGCTTTGCCATCTTGTCACGGATGCGACGTCTATCTGTTTCAATCTTTGTCTCACCTGGTCCACGACCACCAATACCGGCACCACCTGCTGCGCGACCACCAACTTGGCGAGACAGTGAATCTCCCCAACCACGAAGACGCGGTAATAGATATGCAATCTGGGCAAGTTCGACCTGGGCCTTACCCTCTTTACTCTTTGCATGCTGGGCGAAAATATCTAAAATCAAAGCGGTGCGATCTACGACTTTAACCTTCAACTTATCTTCTAATTGTCGAAGCTGTGAAGGGGAAAGCTCTCCATCGCAAACAACTGTGTCAGCACCCGTTGACATAACAACTTGCTTGAGTTCAATAACCTTTCCTGAACCAATGTAGGTTGCAGGATCTGGCTTATCTCGTCGCTGAATTAATCCTTCTAAAACTTCTGAACCAGCGGTCTCTGCCAAAGCTTTAAGCTCTGCGAGTGAATTCTCAGCATCTTTGATTGTTCCTTCAGTCCACACGCCAACTAAGACAACTCGCTCAAGTTGTAGTTGGCGATATTCAGCTTCAGAAATATCTTGGAGCTCAGTTGAAAAGCCTTTAACACGGCGCAGCGCATGACGCTCTTCTAGTTCTTGTGATTGATCGCCACTTTCATCCTCTTCGCTGGCATCATATTCGGCAGCAACTCGGGCGCTCTCGCGCAGCAATGACTCGAATTCGTCATCGAAATCCTTACTCAACCAAAAACCTCGAGATATCTACATCGCGAACAAGAACCGCAGGTCCCGTTAATGTTGCATTTGAATGCCCATCAATTGAAACTTCTAGTCGACCACCTGGTGGGGTAATAATCCATGTTGCTGGCAACTTTGCCTTGGTGTGCAATGTTGCAGCAAGGGCTACGGCGCAGGTGCCAGTACCGCATGAGCGAGTTTCACCTGATCCACGTTCAAATACACGCATTGCAATTGTGTTGCCTTCAAGAATCTTCACAAATTCAACATTAACGCCTTCAGGGTAGGAATCGCGTGGTCGCACAACTGGAGCCTCATTTAGTTCTCCAATATCAGCCATATCATCAACAAATACCACAGCATGTGGATTACCGACGCTGATGTTGTAACCATTCCAAATATGTCCGTTTGTTGCTGCTGTAATTGCTTCATCTTCATCAGTTACTTGACCCATATTTACTGAGATGTCATCGGTCAGAGGAACTCGCAAATGTTTGATCCCATCCCGAGTATTAATAGCAAAAATGCCTTCGGGTTGATGCCCTCTTTCAACAAGATATCTAGCCATTACCCGGATTCCATTGCCACACATTTCAGCCAATGATCCGTCTGCATTGCGATAATCCATAAACCATTTTTCATCACGCTTGATTATGCGGATCAAGCCATCAGCACCAACGCCAGTTTCGCGATTGCAAATGGCAGCTGTCTGGGCAGTTGTTATCGAATTCTCATCCTTTGGGTCGAAAATGAGAACAAAATCATTTTCGGTGCCGTGGCCATATGTTGCAATCATTGTTATTAGTTTATCGATTCACGTATGCGCTGGAGTGCATTTTGTGTGGGAGAGATCCAGGTAATGCGCTCATCTCGCGAGAACCACGTTTCTTGTCGGCGCGCATATTGTCTGGTCGCCCTCTTAGTCTCTTCCTTTGCTTCTTCTTCTGTGACTTTTCCTTCAATCTGAGCAATTACTTGGGCATATCCCAGAGCGCGCTGAGCTGTTACTCCCTGAGTGATTCCTGCGGCTATTAACTTCTCAACCTCTGCCACCAATCCTTGTTCCCACATTCGCTCCACACGATTTGAGATGCGTTCTGAAAGTGCATCGCGGTCCATCACTAATCCAAATTGACGCGCATGTGGGTAGCGAGAGCTTTCTTCTCGGGGCAGGTTAGCGGTAAAGGGCTTACCAGTAATTTTGATTACCTCTAATGCGCGAATTACACGCCGAGAGTTAGCTTTATCAATAGCAAGTGCTGCAGCCGGATCTAACTTTTCTAATCTCTCAAAGAGGGGGCCGATGCCTTTTGTAGCAAACTCCAACTCTAATTCAGCACGAACAACAGGATCTGTGTCCGGAAAGTTAAGTTCATCCAAGATTGCCTTTATATATAAACCTGTTCCACCGACAACAATCGCATTCTTTCCACGCCCATGGATCTCAGTGATGGCAGCGCGGGCATTTTCTTGATACCACGCAACATTGGCATCTTGCGTAACCTCTAAGAGATCCATCAAATGATGTGCGATGCCTTTTCGTTCTTCACTCGTGATTTTGGCAGTACCAATATCCATACCTTTATACAGCTGCATTGAATCAGCATTGATAATCTCAGCATCGATCTCTTGTGCAAGGGTTACGGCAAGATCACTCTTACCCGTGGCAGTTGCGCCACAGATGACAATCAATTTCATCGCTTAACCGTTGGCATTCCAAGCATTGTTGAAGCAGGACCAGGCTGTGCAATCCGGGCAGCATGGGCGTCAGCGCCTCGTGTTTGTCTGACAGAGAGTGGATCACCAATCAAGTAATGCGCTGAGGCATCTGTGATTGACACTGTCACTTCATCACCAGGGCGCGCAACAAACTTATTATCAAAGTGGACCAATCGGAAATCTTCGCTGCGACCAGTTAGTCGAGCTTGGGCTTCATCGCGACGTCCTTCGTAATCGCCCACCAAAATTTTATGCTGTGTTCCGATCGCCTCTTGATTAACTGATAATGAAATCGCCTGTTGATGATTGTGAAGACGGGTATAGCGATCTGCAACAACCTCATCAGTAATTTGGTCCGGCATAGTTGCAGCCGGTGTGCCAGGACGCTTTGAGTATTGATAGGTGTAGGCAGCGGTAAAGCGGGCCGTTGAGCACACATCAAGAGTTGCTTGGAAATCTTCTTCTGTTTCCCCTGGGAAACCAACAATAATGTCTGTTGTTATGGCTGCATGTGGAATAGCTGTGCGCACACGATCCAATATTCCTAGATAGCGATCTGATCTATATGAGCGGCGCATCTGCTGCAATACTCGATCTGATCCAGATTGCAACGGCATATGCAGATGAGGCATAACGTTAG
>CANLAC010000027.1 GCA_947488645.1 Actinomycetota bacterium
GTGTACGAACAGCTTGTGACTTTCCACCGTGCAATGCACCAACTGGCACACCTGCATGAGCAAGCTTGTCAGCTAAACGATCTGCGCCGCGCTGAGTCTTAACGAACAAAATAGTTTTTCCGTTACGTGCCGCAACTTGATTTGTGATGTCATCTTTATCAGTTGGGTTCATAACTAATACGTAATGCTCCATTGTTGAAACTGAGGCACGATCGTTTTGTAGTGAGTGAGTCTTTGGGTTCTTCAAGTACTGACGAACCAATGAATCCACACCACGGTCAAGAGTTGCAGAGAATAGAAGACGTTGACCATCAAGCTTTGCCTGATCAAGAATTTCCTTAACAACAGGCAAGAAGCCCATGTCTGCCATCTGATCTGCTTCATCAAGAACTGTAATTTGAAGTTGGTCTAACTGAACTTCACCCTTGTCAAGTAGATCGATCAAACGACCAGGTGTTGCCACCAAGATTGCAGTTCCGCGACGCATCGCTGTGATCTGCTTTGAGTAAGACATTCCGCCAGCAACAACAACTGATTCGTGACCAATTGAACGTGCAAGTGGCATTAAAACTTCATCAATCTGCTGTGCAAGTTCGCGTGTTGGAGTCAAAACAAGTGCCAATGGCTTATGAGGCTTTGCAACCTTGCCATTTAAGTTGTTAAGAAGTGCCAAACCAAATGCAAGAGTCTTTCCTGAACCAGTTTGCCCGCGACCTAAAATATCGTGGCCTGCTAGCGCATCTGGCAAAGTTGCAATCTGGATTGGGAATGGATGCAAAATTCCTTGCTTGCTTAGTGCGTTAACAAGTGGAGCTGCAATACCAAGATCAGCAAATGTTGTTGTGATCTCAGTTAGGGGAGTTGCATCAACAAGGTTTGCATCTGCAAGATTTGCTGAAATGTAGTTGTCATCTGCACCGAAATCGATCGCTGCATTTGAGTGAGACTTTGAGTGTGATTTGAAGTCATCACGAGCATAGGCTGGTGAATCATTGCGACGATCACGCACTGGGCGCTCTGCGCGGAAGTTAGCTGCGCGAGTATCTGGTGCAACGCTGGACTTCTTTGGACGAGTTGGATCAAACTTTTCACGCTTGCGCGGTTCAAAGTTTGGACGGCCATCATCTGTGCGAGCAATCTTTGCCTTTACAGCGTCACGACGATTAGTTGGACGAGTATCTGAATCCTTCTTAAATGCTGGACGCTCTGGACGTTCTGCCTTCTTATAAGTCTTCTTAAACTCTGGACGAGATGCTGGACGCTCTGATCGCTGTGATGAGCTTGGACGTTCTGTTCGCTCTGCACGTGGTGCTGATTCGCGAACTTCACGTTCTTTGACAAACTTCTTTGCACGTGAATCTGGACGCTGTGATCGTTCAATACGTGCTGAACGCTCTGCTGGTTCTTCAGTTGGACGTGGCTTTGATGCAGTTTGTTCTTGATAACGCTTTGCGCGTAACTTTGAACGCTCTACTAAGCGAGTTTCCTTCTTTGATGTTGCAGTTGTATCAACATCTGAATAACGACGAGTTGATGAAGGCTTACCTGTTGAAGGCTTAGCTGCTGCACCTTTACGTGCTGCTTTTTGCGCAGTCGTGTGACGTGCCTTTGGAGCTGATTCTTTAAATTCAGCAGCCTTCTTTGTTCGCTTAGGCTTTCCTGCTGATGCTGCGCGACGAGCTTTTCCGGGCGCGCTAGTACGTGGTTGTAGAGACATAGAAAATGCATACCAATCGAGACGACAAGCGCGTCTCGGGTATAGCTCGCACTTTTGGCGGCTAGGGCGAAAATAAGACTCGCATGTAGTGCTGCAAATGCAGCACTTGGGGGAAGTGCATTGATGCGGTCGCATCAACTGGGTTAATTCTACCGTGGATTATTGGATCGAAAAACCAACAGGTAATTCAAGACGATTCGCCGATAAAAGCGCTGAATTGGTCAGAATTTCCTGGGTTGAGCCATCTGCAACGATAACGCCACCCTTCAAAATTACTGATCGGGCGCATAGTTCATATGCGTATGGAAGATCATGGGTAACCATCACCATTGTTATATCTAATGAGCGCAAAATGTCAGCTAATTCGCGGCGACTAGCAGGATCCAGGTTTGATGATGGTTCATCTAGAACAAGAATTTCAGGCTTCATTGCAAGCACTGTTGCAACGGCAACACGGCGACGCTGTCCAAAGGAAAGGTGGTGAGGCGGGCGATCTTTGAACTCAAGCATTCCAACTAGTTCAAGTGCCTCATTAACAATTGCATCAAGTTCTGAACCGCGCTTTCCCATGTTGTAGGGACCGAACGCAACATCTTCACCAACAGTTGGCATAAAGAGTTGATCATCAGGATCTTGAAAAACTATTCCTACCTTTGCACGAATCTCTTTGATCGATTCCTTATTTTTCGAATCAACTAATTGCCCAGCAACATGAATAGTTCCATGCGATGTTGGGTGAATTCCATTCATATGCATTACTAGTGTTGTCTTTCCCGCACCGTTTGGACCAAGTAGTGCCACTCGTTCACCCTTTTGTACAGAAAGGTTTACGCCATACAGTGCTTGATTTCCATCGGGGTAGGCAAATGCAAGCTCTTTAATTTCTAGACTTGGCGTAGTCATTACATTTTTCCAATCACTAGTTGTACAGTAAAGATAATTGCTGCAATAAATGGATACACCAAGGCAGTGAACCAAACTTTGGTTTGAACTTTAGGTGGTTCATCATGGGGCAACACACCTTCGTATCCTCTTGAGAGCATTGAAAGATGAACTCTTTCTCCTCTTTCGTAAGAGCGAATAAAGAGTGCCCCAGCTGCGGTTGCTAAAACTTTCCAGTGCTTGATTCCAGTTGCTTCAAAACCTCGGGACTCACGAGCAACCTTCATTCTTTCCATCTCATCATTTACAACGTTGACATAGCGCAGCATAAAAGAAGCAATCTGGACCATCAGAACAGGAAGCTTTAGGCGCTCAAGTCCGCGCAGAATTTCACGAGCAGTTGTCGAGGTGGACAAAATAATTGCCGTCATGACGCCCAAGGTTCCTTTAACAACAATTCCAGAGCCTGCGATCAAACCTTCGCGATAGAGATCAAAAGGTCCTACTTGAACCTTCTCACCGGAACCAAAAAAAGGCATGAGAATGGCGAAGAAAACAAATGGAATTTCGATTAATGAGCGCTTAAAGAGAAGCAAAAACGGAATCTTTGCAATTGAAACAACTGTTAACAACCATAAGAAGTAGGCGATAAATGCTGGCCATTTGGTAACCGGGGTGGAGACAACAATCAAAATAAAGGCGATCGCTGAAATGATCTTTAAATGGGAAGGTAAAGAGTGAACTAGGGAATGGCGATGAAGGTAGAGCCGTTCACCTACATCATGACCGTGG
Organism: Actinomycetota bacterium; assembly: GCA_947488645.1. Taxonomy (GTDB): domain Bacteria; phylum Actinomycetota; class Actinomycetes; order Nanopelagicales; family Nanopelagicaceae; genus Planktophila. The sequence goes on from CANLAC010000027.1 coordinate 3,392, forward strand.
TGATGGTTCTCCTGTTCGAGCTTAGTTGCCATCCTTCTTTGGCTTGCGCGCAATGAGTTTAAAACCAATGCCAGCAACTACCGCGGTTCCAATCACTCCAATTACTCCGGCAACACCAACTGATGCGCGCTCATTCTCAATTCCCTTAACACCGTAATCTGCCAAAGTTCCATCTGCATTGGTGTGGTCTTTTGCCGTATCAATGAAACCAATATCTTGTGCAACTTTTTCTAATCCATCAGGTGATGATGAGGCATAGAAAGAAACGACCCCTGCAAGAAATAGAGAAACAATGAAACCCGCGATGTAAAACTTTCGATTAGTTACCACTTCGGATCTCCAACTTCTGCACGTTGTTTTTCCACCCATAAACCAAATCGCTGCGGCTTGCTAATACTGCACTCACCGTTAAACCAGTTATCAGAGCTTCACCAATTCCGATTAACACATGCGTTCCGACCATTGCACTTAGGACTGCAGAAGTTGAAAAGGTTGCAGTTGCACCCATCGCATATTGGATTGTGAAACCAACAGCAGCCGCGGGCACTGAAAGCAATCCACCGATTGAGGCAGCAAGTGAGATCGAAGACTTAGTCTTTGGTAGAACTTTGCGTAGAAGCAAGAAGATTCCGTAACCCGCCCAAACGCCTAAGACACCCATATTGAAAACGTTTAGACCAATTGCTGTTAGGCCACCATCGGCAAATAACAAACCTTGCATTAACAAAACAACGGTTAGCGCCAAAGTTGCCGCCCACGGACCAACTAAGACTGCAGCTAAGGCACCACCTAATAAGTGACCACTTGTTCCTGCTGCAACTGGAAAGTTGAGCATCTGCACCGCAAAAATGAATACTGCAGTTAAACCTGCAAGAGGCGCTGTCTTCTCATCTAATTGAGTTCGAGCACCCTTTAGAGCCGTTGCAACGCCAGCAGCGGCTAGGCCAGCAAAGATTGCAGAGGTCTGGACATCAATAAACCCGTCTGGAATATGCATGGGGTAATTATAATGCAAACGATTCGCATCTGCATCTTGAAGGCAATTAGGGGTAGGTATGCTCCGCGGATGCTTCGGATACTCATTGTTGCCCTGCTTGTGAGCCTATGTCCGGCCCCAGCGGTTGCCTCTGAGTGCAGCTGGGATCTCACTCCTGGATGGGTCCAACGGGAAAACCTAAAAAAGGGAGACGCTAAGTGGGATGCGGATGTGCCACTTCGGTTCAGCGCTGATTTTGCACGCCGAAAAGAGGTTCCGCGGATTGAAGGCTTTGTAAGTTCAGCTTCTGCAACATGTGGTGAGACTGTTTCTCTGACCACGGTGGGATCTACAAAGTTTCAGGTCGAGATCTATCGAATGGGATATTACAAAAATACAGGCGCTCGCCTAATTCGCACTCTTGCATCACCAAAATCAATAATGGTAGATAGCAAGATGGTGCCAGGTCAGTACTTATTGAAGTTGCGAAGCCTTAAGCGAGCAAGCACCTTTGTTCCGTTAGTAATTACTGGCAGCGGTGCTCATGATTTAACTTTCGTTTCATCCGTACTTACATGGCAGTCCTATAACCAATGGGGCGGTGATTCTTTATATAAAGGAGCAGATGGCAATCGTGAAACTGCAGCCTCTGTAGTTTCATTTGATCGACCATACGATGGTGATGGTTCTGGACAATTTCGATACATGGAACAACCGCTTTTAATATTGATGGAAAAAGCTGGTTTAGACATTAATTACATCACTGATTTAGAAGTTGATTCAAAACCAGAAGTTTTTACACAAACTCGCACAATAGTTCTCGGTGGTCACAGCGAGTATTGGACCAGAGGTATGCGCCAACATTTTGAAAACGCTGTTGCATCTGGAGTCAATCTCATTGTTTTTGGTGGGAATACCGGATATGCAGTTACTGAAATTAAAGGACGTGACATCTCTGGTAGAACTCCATATCGTGAAATTGGACAACCCGAATCCCTTCTACTTGGTTCGCAATACTTTGCATTAGGAATCCGAAAAGATTTAGTGTCAAACAATGTGTGGCCATTTTCTGTACTTGGAATTGATGCTCAGATAAAAGGGATTTATGGATACGAGGCAGATACCGCAATGGGAACTGTGGGACCAGGTGTGCAGGTTCTTGCCAGAGCAGTTATTAGTCCAACTGAAAAAGGTTTCGTTGCAATGAGTACCTATTACACAGCACCTAGCGGGGCAGCTGTAATGAACATGGGTACCAACGCTTGGGTCTGTGCGATCTCTAACCGTTGCCCTTGGGGCCACTCCTTCGACTTACAGACTCAAAAACAGATTCAAAAGGTAACCCAAGAGGTTCTAAAGACGGTCAAATCTGCAAAATGGCCTGTGGCGCAGATAGAGATACCCGCTCGTCCTTAGGCTAATCCGTATAGGGTCTCGCACATGGGCGAAGATGATGGCTTAGAAGAACTCATCAGCGAAGAGATGTTGTGGGATCGAATCCCCGAGGTCGAGGGCGAAGAACGCGCCAGTACTTACTACGAATTAAGCGCTCGCATTTATGCACGTGGTCAATATGACGAAGCACTTGCACTTGCAGAGACTGCACGCGATATTTATTCACAACTTGGCGAAGAAGCACCATCTGAAGGATTAGCTCAAGCATATTCAGCAATTGGCTATAACTTAAATCAATTAAAGCGCATGGATGAAGCAGCAACTGCGATGAGCAAAGCAGTTGAATTACTTCGTGAGAATAAATCACCTATTGCACTTGAACTTGCCTGCACACTTGGTGAGTGGTGGTACACATCAAAGCAATATGACAAAGTTGTTGAAACAATGAATGAGTGTGCACAAGAGCATTTAGTTGATGGCAATGAAATTGGCGCAGCAAATGATTTGCACTTAATTGGTTGCGCAGAACGTGAATTGAAGAATTACGAAAAGGCAATCGAAGCATTTAAAGAAGCAAGATCTCTCTTTAAGAGAAACAAAGAAGTAATCCATGTTGCTCGTTGTGATCAAAAAATGGCGTCATGCCTAATTGAACTTGGTCAGGGTGAACTAGCTTTGGAAACTGCTCGTAAGGCAGTTGATGTGTTTGAAACAGGCCATGATCACCGACGTGAAACATTTGCATCTTTTGAATTTGGTAAGGCACAAATCCTGCTTGAAAAATATGACGAAGGATTGGCAACTCTTGAAAATGTATTGGCGATAGTCAGTGAAGATGAGCCAAAAGATTTCGAATTTATTGTCGATGTTGAGTCGCGCATCGCTAAAATCTTGCGCATGCAAGGTCGGGGTGAAGAAGCAGATGAGATTGAGCGCCGCTTAAAGACTGTTCAGGAAGCGCTGGAAGATGAACCAGAGCTTGATCTCCTCACTTAAAGGCCAGGACAAACTCAGCATCACCATGGTGTGCCTCGGCAATATTTGTCGCTCACCCATGGCTGCTGCTGTTCTGGCAGGCAAAACAGCAGACTGGAAAGCGCCACGCATTGAAGTTCATAGTTCAGGTACTGGCTCGTGGCACATCGGACAAGGTCCACACCCATCATCAAAAAAGATTTGGGAAGCTGCCGGATATAAGCATTCGCATACTGCAAAGCAATTTAAGGTTAATGACTTCTTTGTGCACGATCTGATTTTGGTAATGGATTCTAGTAATTATCACAATGTTGTTTCTTTAGCTGAAAGTGAAGAGCATCGAAGCAAGGTTTTCTATTTGCGAAACTTTGATCCTTTGTTAAAAGGCTTAGACCCAAGTTCGGCAGATTACTTCAAGCTAGAAGTCCCAGATCCTTACAATCAATCTGATGAAGCCTATGAAGCAACTTTGGCCATGGTTGAACGTGCTGTGGATGGATTGTTGCTAGAACTAGCGCGGTAAATGCTGCAGCGCCCAGTGATACATCGCAATTGCACCAGCTGCTGATGCGTTCATTGATCTAGTTGAACCATATTGATTGATCTCATACAAAACTTCGCAGACTGCAATACCTTCATCTGACATGCCAGCGCCTTCTTGACCAAACAAAAGAACACAACTTTCAGGTAGAACTGCTGGCTCTAGTTGTTTTGAACCTGGCACATTATCAATTCCAATAATCGGCAAGTTTTGCTCTTTGCAGTATGCAGCAAAATCTTCAACTGTTGGATGATGCATGACTGTCAGATACCTGTCTGTCACCATGGCCCCACGCTTGTTCCAGTCACGCTTTCCAATGATGTGCACAGCAGAAACGTTGAATGCATTAGCTGTGCGAACTACCGATCCAATGTTCAAATCATGCTGCCAATTTTCAATCGCGATCTGAAGTTTGTGGCGCTTAGTATTTAAATCCGCAACAATCGCTTCAACGCTCCAATATCGGTAATGATCTAAAACATTACGACGATCACCATTCAGTAATAATTCAGGATCGTAGTGATCGCCTTCTGGCCAAGGTTTTTCATGTGGTCCGACACCAACAACGGGAAAAAATTCCCCTGGGCCAATACTGGCGGGGGTGGTTGGAGAAGACATGCGTGCACTCTAAACTGAATAGATGTCCACCTTCAACATGGTTGCGCTCCGAAGAATATTCGCAGTCTGCCTTGCGCTGATTCTTTCGATTGCACCGGCTGGTGCGGCTTTAGCCCCTGGTTCAATCCCTGCAGCATTTGATGAACTTCTTAAAGTTCCGATGTTGTCTAATCCAGCAATGATCGTTATTGACGGCACAACAGGTCAGATCATTTACGAAAAAAATATATACTCGCAACGCAAACCAGCATCTGTCATGAAGGTTTTAGCTGGCGCAGTAACTCTTGAGTACTTGGATCCACAATCAGTTTTTAACACAACCATAAATATCGCACCCGAGGAAAAGATCGTTGTTATTCGAGGATCACTTGATCCCTGGATCAGCCTGGATCACAATGTTGCTCGCAAAATGAACCGAGCTTCCTTGCCGTATATAGGCTTCAATACTTTGTCGGCCATTAAAAAAGCTAATGGTGGCTCCTTAAAAAACTACAAAGTCATTTACAGCAATCTCTACTCGAAAGATATTGCTAACCTAAAAGCTTTTTGGGCAAAGCGCGGATTCAAGCCAGTTTTTAAACAGGTTACAGATGATGAAGCCTTTTTAGCCCAAGGTGATCTCGTCGTCTCAGAGAACTCGCCAACAGTCAGAGAAATTCTTGATTTTATGATGCTGTGGAGCGATAACGTATTGGCCGATCGACTAGCTGGATTGGCTGCACGAGCTGCTGGTTATTCTCCTAATATCAAGGGTATCGAGACAATATTCCGCACACTATTGATCCAACTAGAAATTGAAGACAGCAAGCTTGTTGTTGCAGATGCAAGTGGTTTGTCTAAGAAAAACAAGATCACTGCAAAGCTCATGGGCGAACTTCTGTACAAGATTCGTAAAGACGAAAGGTATGCACTTTTATATGAATCGCTACCTATTGGCGGAGTATCAGGAACATTGCAGGACAGGTTCACGACAACTGCTCCATCTGCTGTGGGCTTAGTGCGCGCTAAGACAGGAACACTAAACGGCACTGCAACACTTGCAGGTTATGTGCAATCAACTGATCGAGAGTATGTGTTTGTAACTCTTGCAGATGACATCGCCAAAGGAAATGCGGCGTTAAATAAAGCACGTGCTGCGATAGACCGAGTTTTAGGAAGAATCGCTGCTCCAAACATTCCGGCAGAGATTAGCCCAGCTCCTTAATTGTTGGAGTAAATCTTTATCTGTCCTTTGTAGCAGGCAACCCAGGTATTTCCTGTTGGGTTGTCATATGTAACTCCGATTGGCTCATTACATGCCTTAATTGTTTCTAAGACCTTCATATCACTGGTTCGCACCTTAGACATCGTGTTGCTTTTAAAGTTAACAACAAACATGGTCGAACCATCAGCTGAGATAGCAAGACTTCTTGCTGCCTCACCAGTTTTAACAGATTTACCGGCCTTGTTTGCTACCAAATCCCATGAAGCAACTTTCCCGGAAAGATTCATAGTGACATACATCTTTGAGTTGTCTGGTGATAAAACTATTGCTCGAGGATTACTTCCAATTGGAATGTAGGAAACTGTGAAATCTTCTAAGTTAATGACGTGAATCCTGTTGCCGCCCATCTCAGCCACATATGCCAGCTTTGAGTCGTTAGAGATTGCAATGCCTCGTGGATAACGACCAATTTTGATTGTTTTAACAACCTTTTGAGCATCAACTGAAATGACTGAAACAGTATAAGAACACCAGTTAGCGGCTAACACATATTTGTTATCAGGTGTTGCTTCTACAACTTTTGGAACAGATCCAACTGGGTATATTGCATCTATTTCATAATTACTGCGATTGATTCGATAAACAAAACTTTTGTCGTAGCCAGAAGCCGGGGAGCATGTGTCATGTCCCTCTTTGTTGTATCCAGGACCATACATCGCATAGTTGCTCACGTAGAGGTACTTACCATCTGGTGAGAATGTTCCTTCAACTGGCGCGCCCTTGAAAATTGATGCGCTCTTGGAGTACCCAAAGCTCTGCAAAGAAACTGAGTCGGGAACTGTATGGAGTAATTCAAAACTCTTTGCATCATAAACAGTGACTGAATGTCGATACATCATGTTGTGAGCGCTAACCACACCATCACCGGAGGATCTCACCGATTTTGGCGCGATTGGACCATTAATTGTTTTGACTAACCTCATCTTTGGTTCGGGTGAAACAACTTCGCCCTGCGCCGGTATTACAATGGCACAGAGCGAAGTTACAAGACTTAAAGTTAGCAAGCGATGGCGCATTCTCTAACTGTACTAGTCAGTCATCTCCGCCTTTATAATCCTTGCCACTCAAGCCAGATGTTAGGAGTTTGTGTAATGGCAGGATTGGCAAAGTCTTAAATGGCTTGGGTGGCATCGCTGGTCCGTCATTTTCTGCGACCTCAAACCATTCGTGCTTGTTGTTCTCAGTCATGGCCACATTCTTTCCCCCGGACCCTTGGTTGAGAGCAAGGTAACTATTGTCCCTATGAGGAGGCTGTGATGCGCAAATTAAATCGCTGAGTAATCTTGGGCAGTGAGCATCGCTATTCGGGGATACCTAGACCTAATGAAGTTACGGGTCGTTGAACTATTGCTTGTTTCGACTTTACCCGCGATGGTTTTGGCCGCAAAAGGTCTGCCAGATTTTGGTTTAGCAATTACAACAATTTTTGCAGGAACGTTAGCTGCAGGAAGTGCCAACGCTTTCAACATGGTTATTGAAAGTGATTTAGATAAATTAATGGCGCGAACAGCAAAGCGTCCGATTGTTACTGGCCTAATTTCAAAAACAAATGCAACAATTTTTGCAGGGGTAATTGGAGTTCTTTCCCTAGTTATGTTCTGGCTCTTTACAACTCCACTGGCAACCTTGTTGACCTTTATTGCAATTGTTTTTTACGTTGTCGTATACACGATGGCGCTAAAACAACGCACATCCCAAAATATTGTGTGGGGTGGTGCTGCGGGTTGTATGCCGGTGCTCATCGGTTGGGCAGCGGTAACAAATTCATTGTCAGTGACACCTTGGGCATTTTTCTTTGTAATCTTCTTTTGGACCCCACCACATTTCTGGGCGTTAGCAATTAAGTACAAAGATGATTACGCGGCGGCAGGCACGCCAATGCTGCCAGTAGTTGCAACAAAGGGACGTGTGCTTAGAGAAATGTGGTTCCACACAATCCTGATGATTGCATCCTCAATTTGGTTAATCAGTTCTGCAAATCTGCCAACATGGTCAATGGTTGTGACAATTGCACTTGGTTTAGTTTTTGCCCGCCAATTGCTTGCCCTCAAAGAAGGCTCATCAGAGTATGGAAAGGTTGCCGGAAAGATTTTCCAGTGGTCTATTACTTACTTAAGTTTGCTTTCCGTTGTGCTTGTTGCAGCCCAACTACTTAGTTAAGGCCTGCTCTAGATCCTTAATTAGATCTGATGAGTGTTCTAATCCAACAGACAAACGAAGTACTGATGCTGTTATGCCCATTTCTGCCTGAACTTCTGGAGCTAAACGTCGGTGCGTAGTCGATGCAGGATGAGTAATAAGAGACTTGCTATCGCCCAAATTATTAGAAATATCGATAACACGAAGCTTGTTCATGAATGCAAAGACCTCTTCCTGAGAGCCTTTAAATTCGATACCAATTGTGCTTCCACCACCATTGTTCATCTGTTTCATTGCTAATTCGTGATCAGGGTGAGACTTTAATCCTGGATAGCGAACAGATTTGATTGCAGGCTGCTTTTCTAAGAACTCTGCAACTGCTTGTGCATTTGAAACCATGCTCTCAAC
>CANLAC010000028.1 GCA_947488645.1 Actinomycetota bacterium
CAACAACAATCTTTAAACCCTTTAACGGAGTTTGAACTGATGCAAGTAGATGCTTTAAGTAACGCTCTGTGGCGGTGTCATCATTGATTGCACGGCCAACATTTCGACCTGTTGGGCGCTCCCAATCTTCACCCATGCGGGCTTCGATACGAGCTTCAATTGCATCATCTAACTTGCCACCACCACGAGCAAATAATTTGATTCCGTTATCTGGCATTGGATTGTGGGAGGCAGAGATCATTACGCCAAGATCTGCTTTTGATTCAGCAACAAGATGTGCAATTGCAGGTGTAGGTAATACGCCCACTCGATACACATTGATTCCAGCACTTGTTAAACCAGCAACAACGGCTGCTTCTAGGAACTCTCCTGAGGCGCGTGAATCTTGGCCAACAATTGCAGTTGGCTGATGGTCCTTATTTGATGAGCTTTCAACCAATATATGCGCAGCGGCAACAGAAACATCTAGTGCAAGTTCTGCGGTGAGATCACGATTGGCTAAGCCACGGATTCCATCGGTGCCAAAAAGCGCCAATTGAACTCCTTTGGTAAAAGTGAATTAACGCTTTGAGTATTGAGAACGCTTACGTGCCTTCTTAAGGCCGTACTTCTTGCGCTCAATAACACGTGCATCACGTGAAAGGAATCCAGCTTTTTTGAGTGCTGGACGGTTTGCTTCTTCATCAATTTGATTGAGTGAACGTGCAACACCTAAACGAAGTGCGCCAGCTTGACCTGAAACTCCACCACCGTTGATACGTGCGAAAACGTCGTACTGGTTTTCAGCACCAACTGTGCGGAATGGCTCAGAAACTAACTGCTGGTGAACCTTGTTTGGGAAGTAATTTTCTAGTGTCTTACCGTTAACAACCCAACGACCTGTTCCTGGAACAAGGCGAACGCGTGCAACAGCTTCCTTACGACGACCGGTGCCACCACCTGGTGCCTTGATTGCTGGACGGTTAGTTGCTGCTGCTGGTGTTGCTGAAGAGTATGAAGTAGGAGCTTCTTCGTTGTCGATTAATTCTAGGTTCTCTGACATTTACTGTTCCTTTACTTCACGATTTGTGAAACTTGATTGAATACATATGGCTTTGGTGCTTGTGCAGCATGTGGGTGTTCTGGACCTGCGTACACCTTTAGCTTTGACGCGATCTGGCGACCGAGTGAATTCTTTGGAAGCATTCCCTTAATTGCCTTTTCAACTGCGCGTGTTGGGTGCTTTTCAATAAGCTCGCCGTACACAGTAGAAGTTAAACCGCCTGGGAAACCTGAGTGATGGTGAGACCACTTCTGTGTTGCCTTGTTACCTGACAATGCAATCTTTTCTGCATTGATAACAACAACGAAGTCACCCATGTCCATGTGTGGAGCAAATGTTGGCTTGTGCTTTCCACGAAGTAGAACGGCAGCATGTGTTGCAAGACGGCCCAAGACCACATCTTGTGCATCGATGATGTGCCAGTTACGGACCGCATCACCAGCTTTTGGACTGTATGTACGCACGCTTTTGCCTACCTTCTTGTAGAGATTAATGACGGCGCCTTTATCAAGCGCAGAGGAGTAAGGGTACCCGCGTCAGGCTCAGGGGTCAAAATGGCGCTTAAACCCACCTATTCATCTCCCTGGGTTTCACGACGTGCCACTGTTTTTGCAGCCCGCTCTAAAAGCTCAGAATCTGAGGGGTAATCCACCTGTCGAAGGGTCAGACCACATGCCGGAAAGACCAAACTGTCAGAGATTCTCACCTTGTTAGCCAAGGTCTCTGCGATCCATTCTGGACCAAATCGACCATCTGCAACACAGACAACAGCACCTACCAAATTGCGAACCATGGAATAACAAAAGGCATCTGCCACAACATCACCAATTAAGTAACCTTCAGAATCTCTTACCCATTCAAACTTTTGCAGCTGGCGAATAGTTGTCGCACCCTCTCGAAACTTGCAGTAGGCAGCAAAATCATGATCGCCGAGCAACAACGCGCTCGCCTGATTCATCGCGGCAATATCTAGCGGGCGATACCAGGATGCAACATCAAAGCGATGCAACGGAGAAATGACTTGATTAGCATCCAAAATCTTGTAGGTGTAATGACGACGCAGTGCTGAAAAGCGGGCGTGAAAGGCAACCGGTGCGACAGAGATATTCATGACGCGAACATCGGTATCTAAGAGGCGATTTAGTTTGTAGCCGAGCTCTTCAAGATTTATGCCTTCTGGAACATCAACATGAATTACTTGGCCAATGGCATGGACTCCAGCATCAGTGCGCCCAGCGACAATGCTGTCAATCTTTGATTGTGTAACTGTGCCAATGGCTTTTTCTACTTCTTCTTGAACAGTTCTGCGATCTGGTTGCTTTCCCCAGCCATAAAAGTTTGTTCCGTCGTATGCAAGATCTACCCGCAAACGAAGAAACCCACTCTCAGGGTAGAGAGTGGGTTCCGTCATGAGAATAATTTCTAAGAAATAAAGACTTAGTTAGCTTTCTCTGTTACTAATTCAATTACTGCCATAGGTGCGTTGTCACCCTTGCGAGGACCGACCTTAGTAATACGTGTGTAGCCACCTTCGCGTGTTGCAAAGCTTGGACCGATTTCAGTGAAGAGTGTGTGTACTACGCCCTTGTTCTGAATCTGTGCCATGACCTGACGACGTGCAGCTAGATCACCCTTCTTAGCGAAAGTAATTAACTTCTCCGCTAATGGACGCAGGCGCTTAGCCTTTGCCTCGGTTGTTGTGATCTTGCCGTGCTCGAACAACTGCTCTGCAAGTGTGCGTAGGAGTAGTCGCTCATGTGATGGGCCTGAACCCAGACGAGGACCTTTACTTGGTGTTGGCATTATCGATTCTCCTAAGCCTGCTCTGCATCGACGAAATCATCGTCGACTGATGCGTTGTAGTTCTGATGTTGGGTTGGATCGAAACCAACTGGGCTGTCCTTTAGAGACATTCCCATTGAGACAAGCTTTGCCTTGACCTCATCAATTGATTTTGAACCAAAGTTACGGATATCTAGCAAGTCAGCCTCTGAACGGTTAACTAGCTCTCCAACTGTGTGAATGCCTTCGCGCTTCAAGCAGTTGTATGAACGAACTGTTAGATCTAGATCTTCGATTGGAAGAGCAAGATCTGCTGCAAGGGCTGCATCCATAACAGATGGCCCCATCTCGATACCTTCAGCATCAAGATTTAGTTCGCGTGCAAGTCCGAATAGCTCAACCAATGTGCGACCAGCTGATGCAACTGCATCGCGTGGCTTCATTGATGGCTTTGTTTCTACATCTACAACAAGGCGATCGAAGTCTGTGCGCTGTTCAACGCGAGTTGCTTCTACCTTGTATGTAACCTTCAAAACTGGTGAATAGATTGAGTCAACAGGAATGCGACCGATCTCTGCGCCAGCCTGCTTGTTTTGTACAGCAGTTACGTAACCACGGCCACGCTCAACTGTAAGTTCAATCTCAAGATTGCCCTTGCCGTTAAGTGTTGCAATGTGAAGCTCAGGGTTGTGAACTTCTACGCCTGCTGGAACTGCAATGTCTGCACCAGTAACAACACCGGCACCTGACTTGCGGATGTAAACAACAGCTGGTTCATCGTTATCTGATGAAAGCACCAAGTTCTTGATGTTCAAAACGATATCGGTGAGATCTTCCTTGACGCCTTCAAGAGTGGTGAACTCGTGAAGTGCACCTGCAACGCGAATGCTTGTAACTGCTGCACCTGGAATAGATGAAAGCAATGTACGACGCATGCTGTTGCCAAGTGTGTAACCAAAGCCTGGTTCTAGTGGCTCAATGATGAACCGTGAACGGTGCTCAGAAACTACTTCTTCGCTGAGAGTTGGACGTTGTGCAATTAGCACTGCTGCTCCTCTTCATTCGGGGAAATCCACTATTTGATTTCCGCTCTTTCCCCTGATCCTTCAATCAGGGGCCTTACTAAGTACTGCCCGCATGTTGCGTGCTTGCGCACCCAACTTTTAAAAATTACTTGGAATACAGTTCAACGATCAGCTGCTCTTGAACCTGTGTGTCGATGACTGCACGAGCAGGAACTGAGTGAATGATGATGCGCATCTGCGAACCAACAATCTCCATCCATGCTGGTACTGCCTTCTCGCCAAGCTCTGCGCTAGCAACGATGAATGGTGTGAGATCCAATGACTTTGGAAGAACATCAATGATGTCCATCGGAGTCACACGGAATGAAGGAATGTTTACCTTCTTACCATTTACCAAGAAGTGTCCGTGACGAACTAGTTGACGTGCCATGTCGCGGCTCTTTGCAAAGCCTGCACGGAACACAACGTTGTCCAAACGTGTTTCAAGAATGACAAGAAGGTTTTCACCAGTCTTGCCCTGCTTGCGGTTAGCTTCTTCGTAGTAACCACGGAACTGCTTTTCTAGAACACCATAAATACGTGCGCACTTTTGCTTTTCGCGCATCTGCAATAGGTATTCAGATTCCTTTGAACGACCGCGACCATGCTGGCCAGGTGGATAAGGACGAGATTCGATAGGACACTTTGGTCCATCGCACTTTGTGCCCTTAAGGAAGAGCTTTACTTTTTCGCGACGGCAACGCTTGCAGTCTGCTCCGGTATAACGAGCCATTTATTCTCTTCCTTCCTTAAACTCGACGTGGTTTCGGTGGGCGGCAGCCATTGTGTGGAGCTGGAGTTACATCAGAGATGGCTCCAACTTCTAGGCCTGCTGCTTGCAATGAACGGATTGCAGTTTCGCGACCAGAACCTGGTCCCTTAACAAATACATCAACCTTCTTGAGGCCGTGCTCCTGTGCGCGACGAGCTGCTGCTTCTGCTGCGAGCTGTGCTGCGAATGGAGTTGACTTACGTGAGCCCTTGTAACCAACCTGGCCAGATGATGACCATGAGATTACAGCGCCGGTTGGATCAGTAATAGAAATAATTGTGTTGTTGAAAGTGCTCTTAATGAACGCTTTACCAACAGCAATATTCTTCTTTTCCTTCTTACGGATCTTAACTTTGCCCTTAGCTGGAGCGGCAGTCTTAGTCTTAGGAGCGGCCATTACTTAGTCACCTTCTTCTTACCTGCAATTGCCTTACGAGGTCCCTTACGTGTACGCGCATTTGTATGTGTGCGCTGACCACGAACAGGTAGTCCCTTGCGGTGACGAATACCTTGGTAGCTCTGGATTTCAACCTTGCGACGAATGTCGCCAGAAATTTCACGACGAAGGTCACCTTCGATTTTGAAGTTTGCTTCGATGTATTCGCGAAGCTTTGCAAGATCTGATTCTTGCAAGTCCTTAACGCGGATGTCTGGACTAATGCCAGTTGCTGCTAATGTTTTTTGAGAACGGGTAAGACCCATTCCAAAAATGTAAGTGAGTGCGACTTCCAAACGCTTTTCGCGCGGAAGATCAACACCGACGAGACGTGCCATGTATCTACCTATCTATATCTGGAGGTCCTCCGCAATACTGTTCTCTGGCCTACCAGTCCAAAGGTCTTCACTCGCGTGAAGTCGTATTACGAGTTTGTTAGTGCTTATTTATCCTTGACGTTGCTTGTGACGCAGGTTTTCGCAAATGACCATGACGCGACCCTTGCGGCGAATGACTTTGCACTTATCGCAAATCTTCTTAACGCTTGGATTAACCTTCATGTTTATTGCTCCCCTTGTTACTTATAACGATAAATAATTCGACCCTTTGTTAGGTCGTACGGACTCATTTCCACAATCACACGATCGGCAGGAAGAATACGAATGTAGTTCTTTCGCATCTTGCCGCTTATGTGAGCGAGGACTTTATGTCCGTTAGTTAGCTCCACGCGAAACATTGCGTTAGGTAAAGCCTCAGCTACGGTGCCTTCCATTTCGATGGCGCCATCTTTACTAGCCAAGCTGTACCTACATTTCTGTTTTAAGCGTGAAACAAGCGAACTCGTAGTTTAGGGGGCAGGCTCAAATAAGGGAAATCGGCCTTTTAAACTACATCCTTGTAATTCAGGCCACAGATCAGTTGCGTTTTACGCTGAAAATCGAAGTGGCAAGCAGCACGGCAAGGCCAATAAAGACCGCCCCTGCCCCAGAAGCTGCAGCCAGACTTCCTGCCACCGCCGGTACTAAGAATTGCCCAAATCGATTACCCATCAAGCGGGCTGAAACCGCCATTGCACGCTCAGAACTTTCAGTCTTTTGGGAAACAAGTGACATCGTTAAAGGTTGTCCAACTCCTAATGAAAATCCTGCAACAAAGACGATCGCACCTAGTGTGATTGGCGTGTGAGCAAATGCCATTGCAATACAGCAGAGTGTGGAAATTATCGTGCTCCACCAGAGTAATTGGAAGGTAGTAAATCGATTGCTCAGGCGTCCTAAGAAGAATCGCGACATCATCGTTGTGCCGGCACGGATAGCCAAGATGGCACCGATTGCATATGGTGAAAAGTTATTTTCAGTTCCAAACAAGGGCAAGAAAACCACCAACACATCGGCCACAGATGAAATTGCAAGTGAAATATAGATAGCGGCCATAATTCCTGGACGCTTAATAAGCTTTGCTGCTGCTCTAAATGTGCCTTCTGAGTTCTGCTTTCCTTCAACAGTTGGCTTCTCATTGCGCCATCTAATGACCGGAACAAGAGCAATAATCGTTAGAACAACACCTAGTAAGAATGCATTTGATGTTGACTTCGGCAATGTGCCATTTGAGCCGGCAACGATGGAGGCAATGATTGGTCCAAGCATGTGTCCGACAGATGCACTAAAGGTGTAGAAACCAAAGTATCTGTCATAACTCTCACGCGGTGCACGAAGTGCCACCATTGATTGCCCACCAACCATGCAGGCAAGGTGAGCTATTCCAGCCGCACCAGTTGCAATAGCCAAGGTAATAAGTGAATCAGAAAAAATCAGGGCCAACGAGGTAAGCATCATTGCCACTGTTCCATAAATTACAAACTTGGCTTCGCCTAATTTTCCAACCAATGATCCAAATTGCAATGCAAGTAATACTGGAAAGAGCGCATACACCGCTGCAATCAAACCAACTTGAGCTGCGTTGGCATCTAACTCGATTGCGCGATAAGTAATCATCGGGCGAAGAACGTAAATCGTTGCTTGTGTCAGGGTCGAAGAGAGCAGAAGAGGCTTAGCCCACGGAAGAAGCTTTTCTGCAGACATTTACTTCTTTACGGCAAACTGCTTCTTAAAGTTCCAAACAAGTGGACCAATGATTACTAACAATAAGATGCCGTAAATGACCTTAGGGAACAGGCCAGCAATCAAAATATGCCAGTCGCCTTGGCTAATTTGCAACGCTCTCTTGAAGTAAAGCTCTGATAGCGGCCCAAGGATTGCACCGATAATCAAAGGTGTGATTGGCACTCCAAATCTGCGGAACAAGAAACCAATAGCTCCAATAACAAGTGCTACCTGCAAGTCAAAGGTTGAGTTGTTTAGTGCATAGGCACCAAGGAGTGCAAAAGTGGTAATTCCTGCATACAAATAATGTGTTGGGATCTTAAGAAGCATGACCCAAAAACGAATAAGTGGAAGGTTTAGAACCAAGAGCAAGAAGTTACCAACAAAGAGTGATGCAATTAATCCCCATACGATTTCAGGGTTAGTCTGGAAAAGCATTGGTCCTGGCTGAATGTTAAATGACTGGAATGCAACAAGAACTACTGCAGCTGTTGCAGATGTCGGCAAACCGAGTGCAAGCATAGGAACAAGAACACCTGCAGCATTTGCATTATTTGCCGCCTCTGGTCCGGCAACACCTTCGATAGCACCCTTGCCAAACTCATCTTTGTTCTTCGACAATGCTTTTTCAACACCATATGACAAGAAGGTTGGAACTTCTGATCCACCTGCAGGAATCACTCCTAGTGGAAAACCAATTGCTGTTCCGCGCAGCCAAGGCTTCCATGAGCGTTTGAAATCCTCACGAGTCATCCATGCTTTTCCATGAATCTGTAATACTGAAGCTTTGATCATTGTGTGGCGACTTGCTAGATATAAAGTTTCACCAAGTGCAAAAATTGCAACAATAACTGTGACGGTTTCGATTCCATCAATTGCATTGAGATTGCCGAATGTAAGTCGCAGCGCACCTGATTGCAGGTCTGCTCCGATTAATCCAATAACTAGACCCATTGAGAGAGCAACTAAACCTCGCAGGCGTGATGTGCCGAGCAAGGTGCCTACTGTGGCAAAAGCTAAAATGATGAGTGCTAAATAGCCTGCAGGCTGAATTGTTAGCGCGAATTCAGCTAATACCGGAGCACCAAATGCAAGAAGTAATGTGGCAATAGTGCCGGCCACAAATGAGCCAATAGCAGCTGTTGCAAGGGCAGCACCTGCCCGACCAGCCTTGGCCATCTTGTTGCCTTCCAGGGCGGTGATAACAGAACCACTTTCCCCGGGGGTGTTAAGCAAAATAGAAGTAGTGGATCCTCCATACATAGCGCCGTAAAAAATCGCGGCAAACATAATTAATGCTGATGTTGGATTAACAGTTAATGTGATTGGTAGCAATAAACCAATAGCAAGTGCTGGCCCAATACCTGGCAAAACACCAACGAGGGTGCCCAGGAATGTGCCTAGTAGGCCAAACATTAAATTTGTTGGTGTAAAGACGGTTTGAAAACCGTCTAGCAACATTGCAAAGTTATTACCCATTACTTGAGGATCCCTTCAAAGAAACCTGAAGGCAAATTAATGTTTAAACCTTTGCTAAATGAGAAATAAACAATTAAGGCAAATAATCCACTGATACACAAATCCTTTAGAATTTTGCGAGATCCAAAGCCGTATGCCACTCCCCAGAAACAAACGGTAGCTGCTATTACATATCCAGCGATCTCAAGCAAAATAACATGCAGTCCAATTGCGGTGGCGACAATGGCCATCGTCTTTAAATTTAATGGTGTAAATGGATCTCCTGGCTCATCTCCATCAGGTGTTCCATGATTTCCACGTAAAACACTCACTATTAATCCCAATCCCACCAGAGTTGCAAATGCAGCAACCATGTATGGAAATGTTTGTGGGCTAACAATTGAGTTGTCTTGTGGGATATCCATTCCTTTGGTGTCCCAGGCAACAAAAATACCCAGCAGGAAGAAGGAGCTGGCAAATGCCAACTCCCCCTTTCCGTGCTGAGTAACTTTGTTAAGAATCAATTAGATTCCTAGGCCCTTCATAACGCCGTTAATTTCAGGAATGTGCTTCTCAAGGAATGTCTTGAAAGCTGTTCCCGCAGCGAATTCGTTGTCCCAGTTGTTCTTCTTGAGCTGTGCCTGCCATGAAGGAGAGACATGCATGATGTCAATAACCTTGATCAGGTTGAGGTAATCAGCCTTTGGAAGATCTGCTGGTGCCATGATTCCGCGCCAGTTTCCGTAGACAAGGTCATATCCCTGTGAAACAAAGGTCTTACCCTTGAATCCTGGAAGTGCCTTTGATGATGAAACACCAAGCACACGTAGCTTGCCTGAAGAAACAAATGCGTTGAACTCAGATGATCCCGAGATACCAACTTGTGTAGAACCACTGAGAACTGAAGTAATTACTTCTGGTCCACCAGAGAACACAACGTAGTTCAACTTAGTTGGATCAATTGATGCCTTCTGTGCCAGCAAACCAATTACCTGATGGTCAATTCCACCCTTGCTACCACCGGCGATTGCAACGCTGTTTGGCTTAGCAACTAGGTCATCCATCAATTGCTTGAGTGTGCGGTACTTAGAGTTAGCTGGAACAACAATTGCATCGTATTCACGAAGAACCTTTGCAACTGGAGTTGAAGCTAGAAGATTGAGAGGTGACTTGTTTGAATACAGTCCACCAGTCATTGCAATTCCAGTAACCAATACTGCTTCTGGCTTTCCCTTAATTTCTTGGAATGCGCCAAGTCCAACAGCTCCACCAGCACCTGGCTTAAATGTTGAAGTGTAATTATCTAGCAAGCCTTCAGCCTTTAGAGTGTCGCTGATTGCATTACTTGTAAGTGAATATCCACCTGGGTTTGCTGGAATTGTCCAGTCCATATTCTTTAGTGCCTTTACATCTTTGTACCACCACTTATTTTGTCCTTTGTAAGAACCGGTTGGCACAACCATGCATGTTAAATCTGTTCCTTCAACGCCGCGACCCTTAGCAGATTTGCCAACTGATGCTGCGGTGCAGTCATCTCCAACAGTTGCTTTTGCAGCTGGCTTAATTGCAGCCTGTGCTGAAACTGTTGTGCTTGCTAGAACAGCAACTGCAGTTGCCGCAACAGCTAAGCGAATTAAAGAAGTTTTTCTCATCGATGAGTTCTCCATATTTTCTTGCCCTCGAGGGTGAGGGATAGAGAAAAAATAGTCTTATTTCGCCTATTTTGTAAGGAGTTTGGGTCTCAAAAAGGTAACAAAATCATGTTAATTACAGGAGTTCTGAGACCTCAACGCCAAGCCTAGATAGCTCTGATTTACCGCCATCAAATGAAGTTAAAACAAAGGGTTTTCCATCTGGCATCACTGCATAGGTGTGCTCAAAGTGTGACCCACGCGACTTATCTACAGATACAACTGTCCAATCATCTGCCAAAACCTTAGTACGGGCTGAACCGCGAGTAATCATGGGCTCAATTGCTAAAACAAATCCTGGAACGATCACTGGGCCATTGCCAGGTTTTCCAAAATTTAGAACATGTGGCTCTTGATGCATCTCTGTGCCGATGCCATGTCCACCATATTCTTGCAAGATTCCATATGCGCCTTGTGATTTTGTGTACTCCTCGATGGCATGGCCAATATCAGAAAGCTTTGCACCATTCTTGCCTGCAGCAATCCCCCGCCACATTGATTCTTCACATACATCCATCATCTTTTGATCTTCAGGATCGATCTTTCCAACACCAACAGAAAATGCTGCATCTCCATGCCAGCCCTCAACTATTGCGCCGCAATCAACTGAAATAACATCTCCATCATTGATCACACGATCACCAGGAATTCCGTGAACGATTTCATCATTAATTGAAACGCAGATCGTTGCTGGAAAGCCGTGATACCCCTTGAAGTTTGATGTTGCGCCATGTCGCTTCAGAACAGCCTCAGCCACCACATCTAACGCGCTAGTCATCATGCCCGGCTTAACAACTTCCCGAATTGCTTTGTGAATTTCAGCAACCACTAAACCAGCTTTTCGCATGGTCTTGATCTGTTCTTCGGTTTTGATTTGAATTGCCATGGCTACAAACTTACCGTGCGAGGCGACTTAGCGCCGATATTGCATTAGCAGTGATGTCTTCAATATTTCCGACAGCGCTAATTGAGATCAGAAGGCCTTCATTGCGATAGAAAGAGATGATGGGAGCAGTTTGCTCTGCATAGACTTCAAGGCGACGCTTAATCACATCTTCTTTGTCATCTTCACGCTTCTCAATCTCAGCACGTTGCAGCAGGCGCGCAATGATTTCTTCATCAGCAAGTGAAAACTCTAGAACTGCATGCAGGGGTGTCTTTTTATCAGCCAAAATCCCACGGAGAACTTCTGCTTGTGCAACATTTCGTGGGAATCCATCGAGCAGAAAACCATTTGCTGCATCATCATGGGTTAGACGATCTTTGACCATGTCATTTGTTACAGAATCTGGAACGAGTTCTCCCCGATCCATAAACC
>CANLAC010000029.1 GCA_947488645.1 Actinomycetota bacterium
GTCGCATCAAAGTTAAATACTTCTAGATCAAATGTTTCGCGCATGCTCTCGGATGCAAAGCGCTTGGGATATGTAGAAATCAAAATTGTTTCGCCAACGCACACCCATGAAGCACTTTCTTCACAGTTATCAGAGCTACTCAAGATTAAAGATGTGCAAGTTATTGCTAGCGAATCAAATGACTTAACTTTAAATACCGTTGGCCGAGCAGCTGCGAGCGCGCTGCTAAAAAACCTGCGCGATAACCAAACTATTGCAATCTCTTGGGGCCGCGGGCTTGAAGCAACTGTTGTAAACACCCACAGCGAAACATTGTCAGGACTTAAGGTCACACAAGTGATGGGCTCATTGTCATCTGTTGCCACATCTGTGAGCGCAGAAGAGGTTGGCCGCAACTTGGCTAAGAATTTAAATGCTCAGTTTGTTCCATTTCTATCCCCTGTGGTTGTGAGCAACCAAAAGGTAAGAGACTCATTGCTTGAAGAGGAGAGCATCGCAAAGACTCTTCAACTTGCCCGCGGAGCACATGTTGCTTTGGTCGGAATTGGTTCTGCTGGCTCCTCCTCATCAGAAATGGTTTTCTCCGAATTCAAGGTTTCAAAGGCGGAGCGGGATGAGCTAACTAAGGATTACGCCGGTGACATCGCAGCCCGCTTCTATAAGAAGGATGGCACGCCACTGTCAGCAAAACTAGATGCCAGAGTCATCGGATTGACCCTGGAAGAGATCAAAAAGATCCCGCGTGTAATCGGGGTGGCATCAGGTGCCGAGAAGGTTTTGGGCGTGGTTGGGGCCGCTCAAGCGGGCTTAATCGATACCCTAATAGTGGATTTAGCGTGTGCTAACTCCGTAGTGAAGTCACTTCAACCAACGGCGGTGAAGAGCGCATGAGCAATCTAGGCAAACTATTTATTCTCATTGGCATCATGTGGCTCTTCCAATTGTGGTTTGCCTACAAACAATCAAAGATTTTTCAGGATGACATCCGCGGTCTTCGCAAACAAGGAACGATGGCGGTTGGCTTAGGTGGTCGCAGGTATCGAGGCGGCCGAGCATTTGTCGCATTAACAGCCGATGACAACGGCATCGTCAAAGATGGCTTGGTCCTTAGGGGCTTCACCATCTTTGCGCGCTCCAAACAGTTGAGCGCATACACAGGATTCTCAATCAAAGAGATCGCTTCGGGAAACCGAGTAGCTGAAGGTGAAAAAAAGAAGGTACAAGAGGCTGCTGCAAACAGTGCTCAATACATTCTTGAACACTTTGAGCGGGTCAAAGTTGGTGGAGAGTAATGACCAAACAATCCGTACGGGTGGTCATTTAACGGTTGTACAACCAACCCAAAAACACTTAGGAGGTGTGCATTGAACCTACAATCTCTGATGCTTATGTCAGCAGATGTAACGGTTGATAAGCAAGAGGGTGTCCTCGGCGCTCTTGCGACAGCAGCGGAAGACTTTATTGCAGTCTTTAATAAGGGTGGTGAAGTTCTACTTTCACTAATGGGAGGAATTCTTCCAACTCTTATCGTTCTGTTAACCGCAGTTAATGCTCTAGTTCGTTTGATCGGACCAGAGAAGATTGAAAACCTAGGTAAGGCAGCTGCACGTCCTGGACTCCAGTGGTATCCAGTTCGTTACATCGTCCTTCCTTTCGTTGCAGTATTCGTACTAACAAACCCAATGGCATACACAATGGGACGCTTTTTACCAGAACGCTTTAAGCCAGCGTTCTATGACTCAGCGGTTTCATTTGTTCACCCAATCTTGGGTATTTTCCCTCACGCAAACCCAGGCGAGCTCTTCGTCTACGTAGGTATCGCAACAGGTATCCAGCAACTCGGTTTCGGTCTAGGAGACCTAGCTGTTCGTTACTTGCTCGTTGGTCTAGTAGTTATCTTCATTCGCGGAATTGTCACTGAGGCAATCACCGCTCGAATGATGAAGAAGGGTGCATAACATGAGCGCAATTAATAACCTCATCGTTAAGGTCGGTCGTTCTGTTGGTGGAGTTGTAGGAACTCTCTATCAGGCAGGTCGCGATTCTGTTGACACAGTAATTCGCAACGTGATCCCATTTATGGCGTTCATCTCATTCATCATCGGTTTGATTCTTACAACTGGTGTTGGTGACTGGATTGCTAAGGGACTTAAGGGTTCAGCATCAACTCTTCCAGGGTTGCTCTTGATCTCTGTTGTTTGTGCGATTCCACTTATCTCTCCATTGCTTGGACCAGGAGCGGTAATTGCACAGATCGTTGGAACACTTCTTGGTGTAGAGATTGGTAAGGGAAACATCCCTGCTCAATACTCACTTCCAGCGTTGTTCGCTATCAACCCACAGGTTGGTTGCGACTTTATCCCTGTAGGTCTAGCTCTCGGTGAAGCCGAGCCTGAGACTGTAGAAGTTGGTGTTCCAGCGGTTCTATTTAGCCGTTTGATCACTGGTCCTCTATCAGTTGTCATCGCTTACTTCGCAAGCTTTGGCCTGTACAGCAAGTAGTAAACATTTAAACCCCAAGGTGTGGGCCTCCGCACCTTGGGGTTTAATACTCTCAGAAGTAAAATTGCTTAACCCCAACAATTAATTAGAAGGAGAAACAAATGGGCGCATACAAGTCAGTAGTAATTTCAGCAGGTAAAGGTGGCTGGGGCGGACCTTTAACAGTTACGCCAACAGATGATCGCCCATACATTTACTCAGTTACTGGCGGTGGAATTCACCCTGTAGCAGCACGTATTGCAGAGCTAACAGGCGGCATTCCATTCGACGGCTTCAAGAGCAGCGTTCCATTCGACAAGATTGCAGTTGCAGTTATCGACTGTGGCGGAACAGCGCGCGTTGGTGTGTATCCAATGAAGAAGGTATTAACTGTTGATATTCACGCAACAAGCCCAGCTGGCCCACTTGCTATGTTTATTACTAAAGAATTATTCGTTTCTGGCGTAAAAGCTGACGACATTAAAGAAAGCTAATGTCAGCAGTAGTTTACTCAACAACAGTTACAGCAGTTGGTGAGTTAGTACCCGACTTTGCCGAACAAGGCGTCCTTGTATTTTTTGGCGAAAATGCACCTACCGAGCTGCATGAATTTTCAATAATTCATGTACCGGATGTGCAAACTCGTGCGCCACAAGTGGGAGACACA
Source organism: Actinomycetota bacterium (assembly GCA_947488645.1). Classification (GTDB taxonomy): domain Bacteria; phylum Actinomycetota; class Actinomycetes; order Nanopelagicales; family Nanopelagicaceae; genus Planktophila. The sequence continues at coordinate 3,149 of CANLAC010000029.1, forward strand.
ATCACACTTGCCAATAACGAGTACAACGTTTTGGCCGTTGGCTCTGTTGCCAGCGACAACCTTTTAAATCTTGGCCATTTAGATCTGAAGGCAAACGGGTTATTAGAACCTGAAATGCCTGGAGATGTAAATGTTGAAGCAACGGTGCTTCCATCGGTTCAAATTGGAGATCGCTTAATCGTGATCTCTCATCCCTAGAAAAGAGCACACGGTGTCTTACTCAACTCGTTTACGAGAGCACGCTAAGAAAATTGGTCGCGATACACGCATCGCACTTGTCGGCGCAGGCCAAATGGGTCGAGGCTTTGGTAATCAACTAGGTCACATGGATGGCATCGCTTTATCTGTTGTCATCGACATTGATCCAGAGCGTATCAAGATTGTCTATGCAGACCTTGGTATTACCGACATCGTATTTAGTGATGACAAAGAGGTTTTATCTAAGGCAATCCTTGCAGGCAAGCACACCGGAACATCTAACTCAGAAATCGTTTCAGAGCTGCCGGTTGATGTCGTTGTAGAAGGCACCGGAATTCCTGATATTGGCGCACGAATCACCCACTCTTCTTTGCTTGCTAAAAAAGATGTTGCTGTTCTCAACGTTGAAATGGATGTAACTATTGGGCCGCTATTACACAAGATCGCTAAAGACAACGGCGTTGTCTACGCCGTGTGCCATGGCGATGAGCCGGTCGAAGCCAAGGTTCTAGTTGATTATGCACGTGATCTTAACTTTGAGATTGTCTGTGCCGGTAAGGGTAAGAACAACCCATTTGAGCCACTGAGCAATCCAGATTCAGTGCGCGAGACAGCAATTAAAAAGAAGATGAATCCAAAGATGCTCTGCTCATTTACAGATGGTTCAAAGACCATGACTGAAATGGTGGCACTTGCCAACACAACAGGGTTGCAGCTTTCAAAGCGTGGAATGTATGGACCAGGATCATCTGTTAAGACATTGCAGGACACATTTGCCCTACAAGCAGATGGTGGAATGCTAGATCGTCCAGGTGTTGTTGATTACTGCACTGGCGATGTTGCACCAGGTGTATTTGTTGTGGTTCGTCACAACGATCCATACATCGCACACGAAATGAGCTATCTATCAATGGGCCCTGGTCCTTACTTTGCTCTCTATCGCCCATTCCACTTGGCATCTGTTGAAGCGCCAATTACTGTCTACCGCGCAATTTTAGATCGTGAATCATCACTGTTTGCACCACATCTCAACGCTGAAGTTGTCTGCATGACTAAGAAGGATTTGGCAGCAGGAGATGTAATCGATGGCATCGGTGGCTATACCGTGCGTGGTTATGCAGATAACGCACTTGATGCAAAGCGCGACAACTTAGTCCCAATCGGATTAGTTGCAGGTGCAAAAATCATCAAGCCAATCGGTGTTGGCGAGCTTCTTACCTATGATCATGTTGAATTAAAAGCAGATTCACTAATTGTTAAGCTTCGCAAAGAACAAGATGCACTAGGACTAACCTACGCTTCTTAAATATCTTTAGGGTTAAGCCCTAGCTCTTCCAAAAGTGCCCGCTGACGCTTAGTTAGCGGGTCTTTTGTTTTCTCATCCCGAACCACTTTGGGATCTGGTCTTAGGGTTGGGTGAAGTCCTAACTGGCTGCGCTTTTCTTCTTGTAGTTCGGTAAATAACCCAGCGTTGCGCTCCTTCTTTGCATGGTGTTTAGCAATGATTTCAGCGGCTTTTTCAACAGGATCCTTCTTTTTGCGGCGACCTAACATGTGGGCAAGCATGACACAATTACCGCCATGAAGTCAGGAATCAAAACCGCACTTGTTGTGCTGGCTGCTGGTTCTGGTGCTCGCTTCGGCCACACCACTAACAAAGTCTGGTTGCCGTTAAGTGGCCGGCGTATTATTTCTAGATCTCTGGTAAATGCCTCAAAAAACTTTAAGAATGGCCGCACCATCTTGGTGATTAACCCAGATGACGAAGAGATGGCCCGTGCAACGCTGCTGCGTGAGGTGCGCGGTGTTGATGTGGAGATTGTCTACGGAGGCATTACGCGCCACGAGAGCGAGTACAACGCGCTGCAACACCTAGCCCCTGCCATTACATCCGGTGAAATTGAAGTTGTTTTAATCCACGACGGTGCGCGTCCGTTGGCAACACCTGCACTCTTTGTTGAAATCGCAGAGGCTGCCCATCGTCACGGAGGTGCAATTCCTACAATCGCCGTTGATGCACGCGAGATGGACACAACTCGCAGCGATACAGTTGTGCGCGTACAGACACCGCAAGGCTTTGTTGCACAACAATTACTAGCGGCTTATAACAAGGCAGCTATTGATGGTTTTGCAGGCACAGACACTGCAGCCTGTGTGGAAAAGTATTTTCCTGAAGTTAAGACAATGTCCATAACGGCAGATGTTTCTAATGTGAAAATTACCTATCCGCAAGATCTAGCAATTGCAGAGCATGTACTAGCCAGAAGGGGGTACAAAGATTGAGTAAAGAAGTATTAGAAGCCGAACTTAACTGTGCTCACTGCCATAAGGAAACCCTGCACGAGCTGGTCTATGCCGGTCGCCTGCTAGTTTCAACAACATGCTCGGTCTGTAATTCACGTGTTGAACATGAGAGCAATGATCTCTGGGATAACTACTTAAAGGATCTGCCTCACCGTATTGCAACTAAGCCATACAGATTATGGAAGCGCTTCTGGCGCACACCAAAGACTTTGGTATGGACCTTGCCTAAGGCTACATTTGGTAAGCCATTCAAGATGCTGCGAGAGTATAGAAACTTAAAGAAACAGAAGTAAAGATTGTGTGGAGTTTGCGCACATCTAGAAAAAAGTGACCAGATTAGGCTAGTTAATTGACTGTCGATAAATTACGCTAATTCAATGCGGAAGAGATTAATCCTTGCACTTCTAGCGATTTTGATGATCACTCTTTCCTCTCCGATTTATGCTGCATCTCCTAAAGCTGGGGCGAGTTGTACGAAGGCAGGATCAACAGCCATATCTGCAGGAAAGAAATTCACATGCATCAAGTCTGGAAAGAAATTGGTGTGGAATAAAGGTGTAGCGATTGCAAAGCCCATTCCTACTCCGACAGCATCACCAACGCCGACTCCAACACCGACTCCTACTCCTACTCCGACACCGACACCGACACCGACACCGACTCCTACTCCGACACCGACACCGACTCCTACTCCGACACCGACACCGACACCAGCTCCGATAGTCCTTACTTGGAACAATATTGCAGCCAACTATGGCGAGATTTCAACAAATGTTTACAATAAATTCCAGATTCATATTGATTCTAATTATCAACCAAAATATAAGTTAAATGTATTAGTGGGGCCAAATACAAAACCAAGTATCATAAATCCAACCGCTGCATTTAGCCTGGCGTCAAATATACTGAGAAATTTTAGACAACCTGAAGTAGTCAATGCACTTTACTATAATTTTATAGATAAAGATTGGGCAAAGAAATTTTTCCGAGAAAATGACAGCGGTACTTGGTGGGACTGGCAAGTTGATTATGGATGCCCAAGTGTAAATGTCTGTGAAAACGGAAGCGGTGGTAATTTACAAAATTGGCAAGGAATTGCTCATTTTGGTGTACCAAATACTGTTTCGTGGTCAGATCGCAGTCAAGAACCAACACTAGACATTCATGAATTCGTACATGTAATTCAGTCTTATCAACGAAAACCAGATTTTAATAATTGGACAGATTTAAACCCTGCATGGTTTTCTGAAGGTCATGCGACTCTATTCGACAAACTTGGGTCATCAAAGACATTAGACCATTATAAATTTCAGCAAACTTGGGTAATTAAAAGGCTTCCTGCCGATGACACACTTAAAGATTTCTCGACTGCGAACATAATGCGATTTTATGATCAACTCTCACCTGGGAAAACAGATCCTGCTATGCGTAAGTATGTTTACACACTGGGTTATTCCACCCTCGAAGCCCTTGTTGCGATTGCAGGAATAGATTCGGCTATGAACCTCATTGTTCAAAATACGACTGGAACGGCGTTTAATCAAGCATTTAAAAATGTTTATGGAATTGAGTGGGCTGCTGCTGCGCCAATCCTTGCCGAAGTTGTTTCAAAGCAATACAAGCAGTATTTCCCATAATTTACGTTTCTACTGGGCGATTGTTTGTTGCCAGTGAACAAAAGACTCCATCAAGGCAATCTCAGCTGCTGAATTAACCCGCAGACTTTCAGGGTCTGCATCCACCGTTGCGGTCTTTGCATCTGCCTTAAGCGGAACAAACCAGGTTGATGCACTGCCTTCAAAATCAATTGCGCTATAGCGAATCATTTCCGGCGTTGAAATACGCAGCATTGATGTTCTATCAATGGTCTTTTCAATCATTTCATCAGGTGTGACAGCCTTTAGCGTTTCAGTAAAGGCAGCTGCAGGTCGCACCGCATCAACATCTCCGATGAGGCCTTCAACGGTGCGGTGGAACTGGGTTGTGCGGGTGAGTGGGCGCTGTGAATCATGAATAGACACAAGATCAAAAGGCTTTGCGGTTTTAAGTGCTGCAGCAAGGGATGCAGGTGAATTTGGATCACACACAAGAATCTCGCAGCCAAGATCTGCAACACGGTGGGCATCGCTTTGTGAAACAGCAACTGCTAAATGGCTAGTGATAGATGTTTCAACTGTAAATGCTCGTGCAACACCAAAGGTGGTATGAAGGATTGATGTTTTATTTAGCAGTTCGAAAGCGATTGGCGATGTAATCGCCACAACAACCTTCAGAGAAGGTGTCATGAATTAGGAAGCTAAAACCTCGTCAAGGATTACTGCAGCCTTTTCTTCATCAGTGCGCTCAGCGAGTGCGAGCTCTGACACAAGGATCTGCTTCGCCTTGGCGAGCATGCGCTTTTCACCTGCTGATAATCCACGATCTAGATCGCGACGGTATAGATCGCGAACAACTTCGGCAACCTTAATAACATCACCTGAAGCAAGCTTTTCTAAGTTGGCCTTGTAACGGCGTGACCAGTTTGTTGGCTCTTCTGTGTATGGCTGGCGCAACACGCTAAATACGCGATCTAGGCCAGCTGAATCAACAACATCACGAACTCCGACTAGATCCACGTTGTCTGCAGGAACGCGGACTGTTAGATCGCCTTGAGCAACTTTTAACACTAGGTAGGTCTTTTCTTCACCCTTGATCACACGAGTTTCAATAGCTTCGATTAATGCTGCCCCGTGATGAGGATAAACAACGGTTTCGCCGACCTTAAATGTCATGTGTTGCCCTTCGCTAGAGGGTCAATTCTACCAGTAATCCTTAGATCACAAAACCCGATAAAAGTAGCGTTATTTACTGCTTATTTGATGTGAGACAATTGCCCTTATGCGTCGCACAGTTTCCGCAATAGCTATTGCAGTATTAGCCGTCTCACTCAGTGGATGCGGAGCAGGACAAAATGCTTCTACCCGCCAGGTCAAGCAAGTAACAGATGGCGTTGAAGGTTCAATTATTAAAGATGGCAATAACATCAAGATTCTTAACCTGCTTGTAGTTGCAGCAGGTGGAGGAAACGCTGTTTTGGTTGGAACAATCATTAATACCGCAGATGTCGAAGATGCCCTATTAGGTATTGCTATTAACGGCACTACCGTTTCTTACACAGGCACAACCGCCCTTGCTAAGAACACACCAATTATCTTTGAAGGCGATCGTGCTAACGCAAAGGCTGTTCTTCGCGGATTTGGTGGAACAGCTGGTTCAAATGTGAAAGTTGGCTTGTTCTTTGCAAAGGCTGGATCAATCACTCTTAATGCGATCGTTCGTGAAGCTAAAGAAGAGTATGCAGGTATTTCAGGTGCTATTGATGTTCCGATGGTTTCACCATCACCAACACCTACGCCTACTAAATAATCTTTAATTAACTAGCTACTTCTTGCCCTGATTAGCAACAGCTGCAATTGCATCCTTAGCTGCTGCTGGATCTAGATACTCTCCGCCTTTAACAACAGGCTTAAAGTTTGCATCTAACTTGTAATACAAAGGAATGCCTGTTGGAATATTTAATCCAGCGATATCAGCATCGCTAATACCATCTAGATGCTTTACCAATGCACGCAGTGAGTTGCCATGTGCAGTAACTAGAACACGCTTGCCAGCCTTGAGATCAGGCACGATTGCCTCATCCCAGTAAGGAAGCATGCGGTCAATAACATCTTTTAAGCACTCACTCTTTGGAGCGTTAATACCTGCATAACGAGCATCATGTGCCTGGCTATATGGATCTGCGTCATCAATCGGTGGTGGTGGCACATCAAAGCTTCTACGCCACAACTGAAACTGCTCTTCGCCGTATTCGGCCAAGGTCTGTGCTTTGTCCTTGCCTTGCAATGCTCCATAGTGGCGTTCATTTAAACGCCATGAGCGCTGCACTGGAATCCAGTGACGATCACAAGCATCTAGCGCTAACTGAGATGTGTGAATAGCACGGCGGAGTAAAGATGTGTGCAAAACATCTGGCAACAATCCGCGCTCTGCCAACATCACGCCACCGCGACGTGCCTCTGCTTCACCTTTGTCTGAAAGTCGAACATCGACCCATCCTGTGAAAAGGTTCTTGGCATTCCATTCGGATTCACCGTGGCGCAGTAAGACAAGTTCGAAGTTAGTCATGGCTTGAGTCTAAACCAAATGCTTGAAAGCATCTAAATTGGCCAGAGATTCTCCTCGTGAAACCCGCCAAGCCCACTCACGTCGGATCGCGTTAGCAAATCCAAGTTCTAACAGTGGATTAAAGGAGCTGTCGCTGTATTGCAAGACAGATCCCACTAAACGATCCAGTTCGCGATCTGTGACAGCAAAGAGTGGCAAGCGACCTACTAAGAAAATATCTCCTAATTCATTGGTCGCAAATGCGATCCCATACATGCCAGCATTTTTTAACATGCAATAGGCGTGCACGCCCGCCGCGTTGTCATCAGGTTTGCGAATAACAAAGGCGTTAATGCTTAAAGAGTGATCACCAACAATGAGTGCGCAATGAGTCTGCAGCTTTTTCTCACCGGGCAAGGAAACTAGAAAAGTATTAGCGTCTTTACGTTCATATTCCAGATCATGAGAATCTAAAAACTCTTCAATGGTGATGCGGGGGTCGATCGCAGCCATTTACGCTTCCAGTGATTTGCGAGACTGGGTAATAACTTGATCGTAGATATCTAGCGTGCCACGGGCTGTGGCATCCCAACCAAAGTGTGAAGCGTGCTCGATGGCACCCATTGAGAGCAAAACGCGGCGCTGTGGTTCTTGCAGCAAACGCACGATGACAGATGACCACGCCTTTGGATCGTGACCATCGACTAGAACACCTGAAATACCGTCCGCAACTGCTGTGCGAAGGCCGCCAACAGCTGTTGCAACAACTGGTGTGCCACATGCTTGTGCTTCAAGTGCAACTAAACCAAAGCTTTCGCTATAGCTAGGTACAACCACTAAATCTGCTGCGCGATACCACTGCGCTAAATCTCCTCGTGGCACAGGTGGAGAGAAACGAACAACATCATCGATTGCTAACCAGGTTGCAAGCTCCTTTAAACGATCGACTTCTTCGGTATTTGCCCCAGATGCCCCACCAATAATGTTGACTATCAACTTATGACGAAGAAGCGGTGAGTGCTTCACTAATTCACTGGTTGCACGAATCAAAACCTCAGGTCCCTTATGTGGCTGGATACGACCAACAAATGAAACAATGAGCGCATCCTTTGGCAATCCGACAAATTCACGTGCTGAACTTCGCCCTTGGCCTGGTGTAAATGTGTAGAGGTCCACACCTGGGCTAACTACGTGAACAATGTCAGGACAAGCATCATAAAGAGAGACCAGGCTGGCAGCTTCGGCATCTGTATTTGCAACAAGTGCGTTTGCTGCTGCAACAACCTGTGTTTCACCCTGCACGCGAATCATTGGCTCTGGGGTTTCACCTTCAGCCAAATTCAAGTTCTTCACACGTGCCATGGTGTGCATGGTGTGGACTAAAGGAATACCAAGCTCTTTAGCAGCTGGCATCGCAACTTTTCCTGAAATCCAATAATGAGAATGAATTGCATCGTACTTTTCATCCTTTACAAGGCGCAAAAACTCTTTAGATAATCCAGAAATGTGTGCAGGCAACTGTTCTTTAGTTAATGTGCCATGTCCGCATTCAAAGTAGCGCACGCGCACCCCAGGTGAAATCTCAACAGTCTCAGTTTCACTTGCATGTGTGCGGCGGGTAAAGATGTCGACTGACACACCCATTGCAGCCATGCGTTGGGCAGATTCGACAACATAAATATTCATGCCGCCGGCATCAC